>JBMFVX010000081.1:0-13356 GCA_049965775.1 Phycisphaerae bacterium | reverse complement strand
TCCATTGCCGCATATTCTTCATGCATACAAATATACACGCATTCGAAGAAAGTGTAAAATTAAGTTAGCGCCTATGGTTGGGCGTCCTCGATGGCATCTTGGGACTCGGCCTGCTGAAGTAGCGCGGCAATCTCTCCCTTTAACCGCAATTCTTCAGCCACCATCCGACCATAACTCATGGCCTTATGCCGACTGGCATTAGCCTTCACCTTGGAGCCATCAAGTGCCAGGTGTCCCAGTTTCACCAGCCCGGCAGCCTGGCATATTCTCAATACCTCCAAAAACAGGGCCGAAAACGCCTGTAAATGCATCTGCCGGAACCCGCTGAGGGTACGAAAGTCCGGAATATCCTCCCCCACAATCACCCGCCATCCCACATCCCGCCGACAGCGTTGGGCAATCTGCCGAGAGGAACGCACACCCATGGCATAGCTGTAGATCAACAGGCCCAGCATCATCCGAGGATGAAACGGCGGAAAACCACGGTCGCTCTTTTCATAAACCGCGGTAATCGAAGAAATATCCAGCGTTTCCACGACATCCATGAGAAAATAGACCAAATCCCCCTCCGGCATCCAATCCTGTGGCGAAGGCGGTAGAAGCCAAGACTGGCGGGGATTCCATGCTCGATAGGTTTTTCCCATTGATGACAACTCCTGATACCGGGTGATCTTTGTAATATTATATCATATATATGACTCTACCTCAAGACGTTAACAAACATTATCCTCGCTGGAATGCGGATTACTTGGACAGGCTCCTAGGACGAGGGCCGAGTACCGCAGACGCGATGATTAACCAGAGGGGGCAAAAACGTCTTCACATCAAATTGCTTCGCCTTTTTACGCACATCGATCGGTGGAAACCGCGTGACCTTGATCCGCACCCAATCGCTGATTACGACAGTACGCACAAGTACCCGGTAGTCCGTGCGTGGCTTGCCAAAAATCGGCGCTTCCACAATTCATGCCACGCCGACCAACAGTTCATGAATAAGTCTGATGGAAGGATTCTTCACCGACTTAGCTACGGAGGCCCTACGCGATGGTAGTTTTGGCGGTGTTCGCGAGCCGGTGGCGGATATTGAGAAGCACCTTGCACACCACAACGCTCATCACCGGCCCTGTCGCTGCTGGGCCGACGGCCAAGCGATACCGGTGAACATTCAACGAACCCGGCGGGCGCTGGTGGAAGCGTAGGCGGTTTAATATAGGCCATCTATACTGCAAGCGGCCAAAATTTGAGGCACAATTGAACGTCGCCCAACAACAAGCCACGCGGTTAAGCCGCGTGGTTCACCTCGGCCAGCGGCAGCACTGCCGGGTCGCCCGGGTGGCACCGCAGCACCACGATCAATACTTCAATTCTTACCGCAAACGGTATAATTAGACACCGCACTGGGTCATGTGGTGAGATAGCAATGCTTGCAGAACTACACGGCAATATTTGAAGTGGCATTGAATATTTGAAAATCTTTTATGGAGACCTATATGCGTTCAGACGATCGGATCATATACTCATTAAACGTGGCGGATCTACAGACTATTGCCGAAGATGAGCTTGGCCGGAGATTAACCAGGAAAGAGGTCGCACTACTTAAGGATAAAATTGGCGACTATATCGGATGGGCCGACGCGATCATTGCAGCAATACAGGCCAACATTTCGAACGAGAAGACCTGACCTCGATATTGGTGTATGCCGCGCCCAACGACTGTGTAAGTTCCGGCTGAGACATGTCACGCGGTGGGTTCATTTGAGGTCTGATGATTCACGTCTGCGATTTAGACTATGGAGCACATGGCGAGCCGGGTTCAGAATGAATTGATTTTGAACGTTGACCGCGATGGCGTGTTGCATTTTGTAGCCATCAAGTCAATCACGCCGCCGGCCAACCTACCACTGGATACACCAGTTGGCCGGCCTACCGGAAGATTGGGGCGGTTCGCGCACCGGCAGGCGGTTCCTGGCCGCACAAATGAGCCGTTTGACAGGCGAAATACACTGCAGAGAATCTATCGAACGCCGACAAACTCGCGTCTTGCCGCCCATCATTACGTCATGAGCACCGAAGGCGACGGGGCCCTTAAGCGGGCGGTTTGCGACGTGCAAAACGGGCGGTGCAGCGCGCTGTAAAAAGCGATGCAGTATGATGCCGCAAGTACTTTCACCGAGCCGCAAGGCGAGGATGCCGCCATGCAAAAAGCCCAATATTTACTGGGCAATGCTGATACATGCGAAAGTGTACAAAACGAGAAACTGGGCAGTACAGGGTTCGAACCTGTGACCTCATGCGTGTCATGCATGCGCTCTAACCAACTGAGCTAACCGCCCTGCTGCGTAAAAATACTAGCATAATGCCGCCCTGTCCGCCAGCCATTTGCCCGGTGCCGCACAGCGCCGCGCCGGTACACCCAAGCCCTGTTCGACACAACCCGTTTTACCGTTCCGGCCGCCCGCGAGCTGGTTGCCGCTACTGCCAAAAAAAGATAAGATAAAGGACTTGCATCTTTGCAGACGATGCAGGCGGCCAGGTGGAGAAAAGCCGTTGCGTGAGTTTCGAGGGCATAACCTCATACGGAGGTCATTACATTGAATATCGCCGGATTTCCGGCCGGGTTGCCGCCTCAACAAGGGCTGTATGATCCAAGCCAGGAACACGACAGTTGTGGTGTGGGCTTTATTGCGCACATCAAGGGCAAAAAGAGTCACGATATTGTGCTCCAGGCCCTTACGATGCTCGAACATATGGAGCACCGCGGCGCCTGCGGCTGTGAAGAAAACACCGGCGATGGCGCGGGTATACTCACCAGCCTGCCCCACCCGTTTCTTGAAAAGGTCGCGCTCCGCGACGCCCAACTTCAACTGCCGCAAGCCGGCCGGTACGGCACCGGCATTGTCTTTCTCCCGCGCGATGCGGCCCAGCGACTCCAATGCGAACGCACCGTCGAACTTTTGGCCGGGCAACTGCGGCTGAAGCTTCTGGGCTGGCGCAATGTGCCGGTGGATAATTCCATGATCGGCCCATCGGCCCTGCGCACCGAACCGGTGATGCGCATGATCTTTATTCAAGGCGCCGCCGGGCAGGATGGCGAAGCGCTTGAACGTTCATTGTACATGCTGCGCAAGCGCGCCACCGCCGAGATACGCCAAACCGGCCTGCCCGAAGCCCGGTTGTTTTATATCTGCAGCCTTTCCACCAAAGTGCTTATTTACAAGGGGCAGCTTACCTCGCTTCAGGTAAAGCAGTACTTCCGGGCTGACATTACCGATCCCGACTATGTAAGCCACCTGGCGCTGGTGCATTCGCGTTTCAGCACCAACACGTTTCCATCCTGGGACCGCGCCCAGCCGATGCGTTTCATGGCCCACAACGGCGAAATCAACACCCGCCGCGGCAACATCAACTGGATGAAGGCCCGCGAAGCAATGTTTCAAACACCGCTGTTCGCCGGCGACATTGAGTACATCAAGCCCGTCATCGAGCCGGACAGCTCGGACTCCGGTGAGTTCGACAACTGCCTTGAGATGCTGCTGCACACGGGCCGCAGCCTGCCGCACGCGGTCATGATGATGATTCCGGAAGCATGGCAAAATCACGAATCCATGGATCCGCGACGCCGCGCATTTTATGAATACCATGCTTGCCTGATGGAACCGTGGGATGGGCCGGCATCGGTCGCGTTTACCGACGGCCACTACATCGGCGCCGTGCTCGACCGCAACGGCCTGCGGCCAAGCCGCTACTACGTTACCCGCGACGATCTGGTCATCATGGCCAGCGAAGTAGGCGTTCTCGATATTCCACCGCAAGATGTGGTCAGCAAAGGCCGCCTGCAGCCGGGTCGCATGTTCCTGGTTGACTTCGCCCAGGGCCGCATCATCAACGACGGTGAGCTTAAGGCTCAGCTTGCATCGGAACATCCGTACGGCCAATGGCTAAAAGAGCAGCGACTGGAGCTTGGCGAACTGCCGCCGCCGGCGCGCGTTCCGGAGTTTGATCCCGATGCCTTGCTGCACCGCGCCCAATGCCTGGGCTACACCACGGAAGATGTTTACAAACTCATGGCGCCCATGGCAGCCACCGGCCTTGAGCCGATTGGCTCGATGGGCAACGATGCCGCACTCGCCTGTCTGAGCGACCAGCCGCGCATGTTGTACGACTATTTCAAGCAAACCTTCGCTCAGGTGACAAATCCACCGCTGGATTCCGATAAAGAATCTATTGTCATGAGCCTCGAATGTTACGTCGGGCCCGAGCAAAACCTGCTCGCGGCGACCGCGGCCAACTGCCATCGCCTGCTGCTGCCGCAGCCAATTCTTACCAATGCCGAGTTGGCCCAGCTTAAAGAACTCAATTACCGCGGTTGGCGAAGTCAGGTCATTGACGCCGTATTCGATCGAGCAGCCGGCCCACAGGGTCTTTCCCTGGCCCTCGATGATATTTGCCGTCAGGCCGGCAAAGCAATTGCCGCGGGCTGCAGCCTTATTATTCTCTCGGACCGCGGTCTTGCCGAAAATCGCGTTGCAATACCCGCCCTCATTGCCTGCGGGGCCGTACACCACCACCTCGTGCGCCAAGGCACGCGCACCCGCGTTGGCATTGTTATTGAAACCGGCGAAGCCCGCGAAGTGCACCATCACTGTCTGCTTGTGGGCTATGGGGCCGATGCCATCAATCCTTACCTCGCATTTGACGTGCTTTGGAGCCTCAAGCGCGAAGGCACACTCGATGCCAAGCTTGACGATGAAAAAATCGCCAAAAACTATATCAAGGCGGTTGGCAAAGGCATCCTCAAAGTCATGAGCAAAATGGGCATCTCCACGCTGCAAAGCTACAAGGGCGCCCAGATTTTTGAATCCGTCGGCTTGCATCGTGAGGTTATTGAACGCTGCTTTGTCGGCACAATTTCTAAAATAGATGGTGTCAAACTTGAGGCGCTTGCCCAGGAGGCTCTGCGTCGCCATGCCATCGGCTTCCCGCGGGGAGCTGATGCCGTGCGACTGCCCGTATTGCCCGACGGCGGCCAATATGCCTGGCGAAAAGATGGCGAGCAGCACCTGCTCAATCCTGAAACCATCGCCTACGTGCAGGAAGCCGCCCGCAGCAACAGCCGTGAAGCGTACAAACGCTACGCCCAAATCATTAACAACCAGGCGGGGCATTTGTGCACCCTGCGTGGGCTTTTTAGCTTCAAAAATAATCTAGCCCCGGTCCCGCTTGAAGAAGTGGAGCCTGCCGCTGAAATCGTCAAACGGTTTGTCACCGGAGCCATGAGCCTCGGCTCAATATCCACCGAAGCACATGAAACCCTCGCAATTGCCATGAACCGCATCGGCGGCAAGTCCAATACCGGCGAGGGGGGCGAAGATGTCCGGCGTTTCAAACGCGATCCCAACGGAGATTGGCGTCGCTCGGCCATTAAACAGGTGGCCAGCGCCCGCTTTGGCGTCACCATCAACTACCTTACCAACGCCGATGAACTCCAGATTAAAATGGCTCAGGGAGCCAAACCCGGCGAAGGCGGTCAGTTGCCCGGCCACAAGGTTGACCGGTACATCGGCAAATTGCGCCATGCCACACCCGGCGTGCAGCTCATCAGCCCGCCGCCGCATCACGACATCTACTCCATTGAAGACCTGGCGCAGCTCATTTACGACCTCAAAAACTCCAATCCCAAGGCCCGCATCAGCGTTAAGCTGGTTGCCGAGGTTGGCGTTGGAACCGTCGCCGCCGGTGTTTCGAAGGCGCATGCCGACCATGTACTGATCGCCGGCCACGACGGCGGCACCGGCGCATCGCCCCTCACCAGCATCAAACATGCCGGCACACCTTGGGAACTGGGTCTGGCTGAAACGCACCAAACCCTCGTCCTTAACGACTTGCGCAGCCGCATTGTCGTGCAGGTGGATGGCCAGCTTAAAACCGGACGCGATGTTGTCATCGGCGCATTGCTCGGAGCCGAGGAGTTCGGCTTTTCAACCGTACCGCTCGTGGCCATGGGCTGCATCATGATGCGCGTATGCCACCTTAACACCTGCCCCGTCGGTATTGCCACGCAGGACCCCGTCCTGCGGAAAAAGTTTGCCGGCAAGCCCGAACATGTCGTCAACTACTTCTTCCTTGTTGCCGAAGAAGTACGCGAACTGATGGCGCAGCTCGGTTTTCGCAAGCTGCAGGATATGATCGGCCGGGTGGATGTTCTGGAAGTTGGCGCAGCGATTCAACATTGGAAAACCCAGGGTCTCGACCTGACGCCCATTCTCACACCAGCGCACAAAATGCACGAAAATGTCGGCGTGTACGCCACCAAAGCTCAAGATCACGGCCTGGAAAATGTGCTCGACCAGACCATCATCCGCGATGCCCGTACCGCCATAGACACCGGCAAATCGGTCAAGCTTTCCTACCGTGTTAAAAACATTAACCGCACCGTGGGCACCATGCTCAGCCATGAAATCGCCAAGGCCTACGGCGACACCGGCCTGCCGGAAGATACCATTCACATTTCGCTCCGCGGCTCGGCCGGCCAAAGCCTGGGTGCATGGCTCGCTCGCGGCGTGTTTATCGAACTTGAAGGCGACGCCAACGATTATGTTGGCAAGGGACTTTCGGGCGGCATCATCGCCGTCTACCCCGACCGCGCCAGCACCTTTAAGCCTGAAGAAAATATCCTTATCGGCAATACCGTGCTCTACGGCGCTACCAGCGGCAAAGCATTTTTCCGCGGAGTCGCCGGCGAACGCTTTGCCGTCCGCAACTCGGGCGCATCGGCGGTGGTTGAAGGTACCGGCGATCATGGGTGCGAATATATGACTGGCGGACGGGTAGCCATTCTCGGCCCCACCGGACGCAACTTTGCAGCCGGCATGTCGGGCGGCATTGCATACGTGTTCGACCCGGATGAACAGTTTTTGCAGCGATGCAACCTCGCGATGGTAGATCTGGAAAAGCTGGTCCAACCGGAAGACATACAGGAACTCAAAACCATGATTGAAGAACACGCCCGCTATACGCAAAGCAGCGTGGCCGCGGGCATTTTGGCAAACTGGAATGCCAGCCTCGCCAAATTCCACAAAGTTATGCCCATCGAATATCGCCGCGCGCTGGAGCGTCAGGCTCAAGAAGCACGCCTCGGCAAACCCGAGGAGGTGCAGCATGGGTAAACCCACCGGCTTTATGGAATATCCCCGCGAACTGCCCGCAGCGCGCCAACCGCTGCTTCGCGTGCTCGACTGGAATGAGTTTCATGACCACATGCCGACGGACGGCCTGCGTAAGCAAGGTGCCCGCTGCATGGACTGCGGCGTTCCTTTTTGCCACAGCGCCTGCCCCGTCAACAACCTCATTCCAGAATGGAATGACCTTATCTATAAAAACCAATGGCACGAGGCTTATACCCGCCTCATCAAAACCAACAACTTTCCGGAGTTTACCGGGCGTGTCTGCCCCGCACCCTGCGAAGGCTCATGCGTGCTGGGCATCAACGAGCCGCCCGTCACCATCAAAAGCATTGAAGCCGCCATCATAGACCATGCATGGCAGCAAGGCTGGGTACTGCCCAACCCGCCCCAGCAGCGCACCGGCAAAAAAGTCGCCGTCGTCGGCTCGGGGCCAGCCGGCCTCGCCGCCGCCGACCAGCTTAACAAAGCCGGACACCTCGTAACTGTCTTTGAACGATCCGATCGTATCGGCGGCCTGCTTATGTACGGCATACCCAACATGAAGCTCGACAAGCAGGCGGTGGTGAATCGCCGCGTTAAACTCATGGAGCAGGAAGGCGTAAAATTCGTCACCAACACCCATATCGGCCGCGACATTGACGCTTCCGAACTGCTCAACCAGTTTGACGCCATTGTGCTCGCCGTCGGCGCGACCAAACCGCGCGATCTCTCTGCACCGGGCCGGCAACTCAAGGGCATTCACTTCGCCATGGAGTTTCTGCATGCCAACACGCGCAGTCTGCTCGATTCGCAACATAAAGACGGCCATTTCATTTCCGCCAAAGACAAAAACGTTATTGTCATCGGCGGCGGCGACACCGGCACCGATTGCATTGGCACATCGCTCCGCCACGGCTGCAAGAGCCTGGTCAATTTTGAACTTCTCGATCAGCCGCCCGTAGCCCGCGCGGTAGATAACCCCTGGCCTCAATGGCCCAAAATTTTCCGTGTGGATTACGGCCATGAAGAAGCGGCCGCCCGCTTCGGCCAAGACCCGCGCACCTATGCGATCACCACCAAAGAGTTCCTCGGCGATGATCAAGGCCGCCTTCGCGGCGTCAAAACCGTGCGAGTCCAGTGGATCAAAAACAATGGCAAAATGGTCATGCAGGAAGTGCCAGGCTCCGAGCAGGATTGGCCGGCAGACCTCATTTTCCTGGCCATGGGCTTCCTTGGCCCTGAAGAAACGCTCGGCAAAGCCATGCAGCTTGAAACCGATGCCCGCTCTAACTTCAAGGCTGAGTATGGCCGCTTCGCAACCTCGCTGGAGGGCGTATTTGCCGCCGGCGACTGCCGCCGCGGCCAATCGCTGGTCGTTTGGGCCATCAACGAAGGCCGCGGTGCCGCCCGCGAATGCGACCGCTTCCTCATGGGCCAGACTAACTTACCCTGACACACCAAGTTATGGCTTGGCGTTGCGCCTGCCAATGATCTGGAAACGATGGCTCACCGCTGAAAAGCCCATACTTCGTGCTATTTCATCGCGCAATCGTACAATCTCGGCGTTGTTGAAAGGCACAATCTTGCCGCTGTCCATATCCACAAGGTGGTCGTGGCCACGGCCATCGGCGGCCCATTCATAGTGCGATTGCTTGTTGGCCCCAAACACCACCTGCTTGAGAAGCTGCGCATCCACAAGGTGCTTGAGAGTGCGATACACCGTAGCCTTACTGACGCGATCATTAAGTTCGCGAAGCATAATTAAAAGCTCTTCAGCCTCAAACGGCCGATTGAAACGCGGCGCCGCCCGCAAAATCGCCGCACGCTCTTTGGTGAGCTTCAGCCGCCGGGCATGTAAAAATGATCGAAATACTGCTTCGGGGTCTGCCATACATCAAATTATCCGCTGCTGGACTAATCCCGGCAACCCGATCGCTGAACCAACGAGCCAATTGCGTTGTCGCACTCCCAAACTTCATGAAATCGTATTGGTCTGCTGAGCCAAAGGCTACAGCGGCGTCGCTTCGTCGTAAGTTGATGCGTGAAAGCATGGCTAACCGGCTTATCGCGATAAGAAGTGCCGGCTAGTGATCTGTCACACCCAAAAATTAGGATTGATTGGTCCGCCTTTTGCTTCCCAAAATTAGCGGTATAATTCGCCTGAAACGAGTTCGTCGGGGGTAACAATCGTGGCTTCAGGATCGGCTGGCGTGCAAACACAAACTTCGCAAACTATGACGGAGCGTCTCGACGCCTGCGCCAAAGCTACCGATCAATATCTCGCGGCCTGGCTTGATACTTTTGCCCATACGCCCAAACAACTTAAAGATGCCATTGCCTACAGTCTACTTGGCCCGGGCAAACGCATTCGACCCGCACTCACCATTCTGTGTGCCGAAGCCGTCGGCGGAACCATGGCCGCCGCGCTACCAGCCGCCGGCTCACTGGAACTCATCCACTGCTTTTCACTCGTGCACGACGATTTGCCCGCCATGGACGATGACGACCTGCGCCGTGGTCGTCCCACGAACCATAAAGTGTTTGGTGAGGCCACCGCCATTCTCGCCGGCGACGCCATGCACACCCTGGCATTTGAACTCCTGGCCACACGCGTAAGCGACGCCCGCATGGCGGTGCGACTCGTTCAAGAACTTGCCGATGCCACCGGCCCGCAAGGCATGATTGGCGGCCAGGTTCTCGACACCTGCCACCCCACCGAAGAAAAGCCCTTCACCAATCCGGCCGAAGGCCTTACTAAGTTGCAAACCATTCATCGCATGAAGACCGGCGCACTTATAAAGGCCGCATGCCGCATGGGAGCCATCAGCGCCGCCGCCGATGATGCAACTGTACAAACCGTAGATCAACTGGGCTGCGCTATCGGCCTGGCCTTTCAGATTGTTGACGACATGCTCGACGTAACCGCCTCCGATGCCGCCATGGGCAAGCGCACCGGTAAAGATGCCCAGGCGGGCAAACTTACCTATCCCGGCCTGCTGGGCATGGACGAAACCCGCCGCCACCTCGCCGCGCAGGTTGCCATCGCCGAAGCCATGGTCAAGCGCCTCGGTGCCGCCGCAACCCCGCTGGCCCAATTGGTCCATTACCTCGCAGACCGCGGGCATTAACAACGCCGGCATCGCCCAGACCAACGACAATCAAATTCACAGCGGAGGCCAAAGATGCCTAAAAAGGCACCCCACTGCCTGCCCCGCCAAAAATGGCACAACCGCAATGCGCCACGGCTCGCTGCGTCCGACAGCCACTCGCACGCGGTAATTTCAAATGAGTCGCCCCGTGAATAACCGCTGGGGGATGTTCAAGAATTATCTACTTTACCGATACCATCGTCGTTGATGCGATATCGCGACTATTGTAGCCAACGGCAATCTGATACCGGCCGGCGGGAACCTCCCATTGATCCGTCCGGGTATCAAAGTAAGCAAAGTCGCGCCAATTTAATTTCATGGTCACGGTTTTGCTTTGGCCAGGCTTGAGGTTTATGCGGCTAAACCCTTTGAGCGTCTGCACGCACCGATCGGCCCGGTCTTCCTGCGGCCGAATGTACAACTGCACAACTTCCGCGCCCGAGCGGCGGCCAGTATTGGTGACAGTCGCGGCAACGTCAAACGTGCGTGCCCTTCCTGACCCGCTGCCTGAAATATGCAAGGCCCCGATCGAAAAGGACGTGTAAGATAATCCGTAGCCGAAGGGATAACGCGGCGCGATATGCTTTTTATCGTACCAGCGGTATCCGACGTAAAAGCCTTCCGCGAAATGAACCTCCGGATGCAGGCCATAAATGTCATGGCCCGGATAATGGCCATAGGCGGGTTGCGTGCGCCAATTGCGGGCGAATGTATCTGTCAGCCGACCGCTGGGATCAATTTTCCCAAAAATAATATCGGCCACGGCCGTGTTGCCGTTCTCACCCGGATACCAGGCATATACAAGACCGGCAACTTTATGAATCCAGCGCCGCATAGCAATGTCTCCTCCCGCGTTGACCACCACCACCTGATGCGGATTAAGTTCGGCGACTTGGGCTATATACCGCCCCTGCGCCGCTGATAAATGATATTTGCGGTCAAAATCCTCGTGCTCCAGACGCGGGCCGTAACCCACGCACGTAATAACCGCATCGGCGGATTTAATTTCCTTCCGCTGATCGCTGGTCAAAAGCGCATCGCGCATGCGATGCAGGCCGACTTTCATTTCACCTGGACCGGCACTGACCTGCAGCTTAATGATAAGTTGGTAGGTTTGACCTTTAACCAAGCGGTAATCATCCATAAATGGAATCACCGGACGGGGCCGCCATTGTTCGATTATTTTTTTCTTATTTAGAAATGCCTCGGCATTGCCATTGTTGCAGAAAAACTTGAGCATGTAATCGCCGGTCTTAGACGGTTTAATCTCGGTTACCCATTGGGCGGTAAAGTTCGTATCTACATGCCGGGGCAACTCACCAGGATGTTCCCAGCTTAAATTCATAGTTTTAACATCATGCACCATGGGGGGAACAGAAGTGGCTCCGCTGTCCAGAATGGTCACCTCTGCACCCGGTGTGCCATCAGGGGCATAAAAATACTTCTGACTCCAATAGGCCTTCCCATGACCTATGTACGGAATGTAAGTGACTTTGGCGTTGGCTCCGGCGGCCTTTATCACCGCCGCCAACATGCTTACGGGTTTGCCGTTTGGAATAACATAACCGCTGCCGCCGCCGGTGGTAACCGCGGGCGACGCCATCGGCCCCAGCACAACAATATGTTTTATGGCTGCGGCGTTCAGCGGGAGAAAATTATTTTTGTTGCGCAGCAGCACCGTGCCCTCGGAGGCGACCTGCAGCGCAACGGAGGCACTTTTTGGATTGTTAAGAGGTATCTCCGGCTTCGCTTGCGGCCGATTAAGAAAATTCATAGCCACCATCATCCGCAATATCCGGCGCACATGCTGGTCAATAGTGGCCATTTTGAGTTTGCCGGATTTCAGCAGCGGCGGAATGGTCTGCATGTTGTAAAAAATCGGCCGGTGCATTTCCATATCCATACCGGCTTCTAACGGTCTGAGCGTTGCATGGGTCGCGCCCCAGTCAGACATCAGCACCCCCTTAAACCTCCAGCGCTTACGAAGCACATCTGTCAGCAGAATTTGACTGGCGGTGCAATACACGCCATTGACCTGATCATACGCAGCCATGATGGTCCATACATCTCCCTGCCGCACCGCCGCACGAAAAGGCGGCAGATAAATTTCTTCCAAGGCCCGACGGCTGATGATTTCATTGATATCAATGAGATCGGTTTCCTGTTCATTGGCCGTGTAATGTTTGGCACAAGCCGCAACGCCCTGCGATTGCACGCCGCGTATCCACGGAGCCGCCAGTTGTCCGGCCAGATAGGGGTCTTCACCCAGATATTCAAAGTTTCGGCCATTTTGGGGCTCACGCACAATATTCATTCCCGGGCCGAATATGACATGCACGCCTCGCGCCCGGCAATCACTGCCGATCTGTCGGCCTTCGCGAAATGCAAGCTTGCGGTCCCAGGTGCAGGCCAGCGACGCCGATGCCGGGTAGGCCGTTGACGCACCGAATCGTCGCACACCCAACGAAGCATCGCTCATGACCAACGTCGGAATGTTCAGCCGGTGAACACCGGGAACATCAAGTATATTTTCAAAGGCCATCATGCGAACCTTTTCCCGGAGCGTCATCTCTTTGAGCAGGGCATTGGCTTTGGCATCCACCTGGGCCGGCGTGAGTTTGGCCCGAATGTATTGTCCGGCTTGGGCGATGCCGGCCCCAAGAGAAAGTACCAGCAGCGCCGCATACCCTGCCCCATAGTAGTTGTTGTAACTTCATACGCTTATACTCCATCAGCAATGTCAGTAAACTCTAATGCCGCAAGGAACCAAGAGCAACACCCATGCAGGCCATCCCGGTAAAGAGCACTTGCAATTCCTTTGCAACGTTGGCGGCTTGCAGTGGTTACCCCCCTAGCTATAGACCACGTATGTCGCCGCCACCGTTACCAGCGTCCAGTCTCTTTGCCAGCCGCCACCCCGCGGTTTACAGGCGAGAGCGTCGCTCCCGGCGTTTCTGGGGCCTGTCCCGAATGCCATTAACTTAGTGCCGTAAGTTCTTTTGCCATAAGCACTTACATGTAGTTGTGTAAGTATCACGATGATA
>JBMFVX010000080.1:0-13597 GCA_049965775.1 Phycisphaerae bacterium | reverse complement strand
CGAACAAGTCTGATCCGATAAACGCTGTCTTTGCTCATCACGGTAGCCGCCCATGTAGAGCACCAACCGCCCCACCGGATCAGCACTGCGCCGGCAATAGTCCAGCACCTGATCAAAGGTAGCGTAGCGGGTCACTCGCTGGTCCTGCTCAAAAGCATCTATCAAGTCCAGAAATGGCTTAACCGGAATATCCCATCGTTTAATCGTGCGGCTAAGCGCGGTAAATACCGCTGTTTGGCTCTCGCCGGCGTAGCATGCAAGCGTCTGACGCCGAAAATCAGCCAGCAGTTGCAGCGATAAGGAGGGGTTATGGACTTCGTCGCCAAGATCGTCAGCAATTCGGCAGAAGCTATACACATTGCAGAAGTCCTGCCTCAGGTAGCGCGGCAACAGCCGCGAAACCACGCTGAAGTTTTCGTAGTGGCTGTGGGCGAGTTCACGGGTGTACGCCTCGGCGGAGGCCGCATCATTTGCCGGGGCAAACGCAGCCCGCACGGTTGGGGGCACGCCCGCGGGTAAATTCGTCAGTTGCACAGAACTGTCTTTTGTCGCCATATCCAACCTTCGCGCCTCACGCGGCTTGCCGGGCAAAAAGCCATTATCGGCCAAGGCGCCGTTGCGGGTAATGCACGTCTCGCCGGGGCTGTTTTGCTACAATCCCCAATCGGGTTATGATAGCGTAATATGGCGGTTTGGGCGCGTCAGGGCAATACTGCTCCGGCCCAGGGCAATGGCGGCGATGCCCGTTTCCGACGGATGACGGCCTGCGATATAACCAGGCAACCCAAAGACGCATGGCCGCAAATGCCGATAACCTATTACCACACGAAGGAGTGGCGTTTATGAAAGTTTTACTGGCCAACCCACGTGGATTTTGTGCCGGCGTTAACATGGCGATTGAGTGTGTAGAGCGCGTACTACAGCTTAAGGGCGCTCCCGTTTATGTGTATCACGAAATTGTGCATAACCGCCACGTTGTGGAACGATTTGTTCATCAGGGCGTGATCTTCGTCAATTCCATTGATGAGGTGCCCCAGGGGGCCACCGTGGTTTACAGCGCGCACGGCGTATCGCCCGAGGTGCGGCAAAAATCCAACGATCGCAAGCTTATTCAGGTGGATGCAACCTGTCCGCTTGTAACCAAAGTACACAATGAAGCGATTCGCTATGCCCGACAGAAATTTACGATCGTGCTCATCGGCCATGAAGATCACGATGAAGTAATCGGCACGCTCGGCGAAGCGCCCGATGCAATTAAGATTGTCGAAGACGTGGATGATGTAGATCAACTTGATATTCCGGCTGATCATCGAATTGCCTACCTCACACAAACCACGCTGAGCCTCGACGATGCCTCGGCCATTATTGCGGCTCTACGTAAAAAGTACCCACGTATTCAAAGCCCTCCCAAAGAAGACATCTGTTACGCCACCACCAACCGGCAGACCGCCGTGCAGAAGCTTGCGCCCGAGTGCGACCTGGTATTGGTGGTGGGCAGCCAAAACAGTTCAAATTCCAAGCGCTTGGTCGAAATGGCCGAAAACCGCGGTACCAAAGGTTATTTGATTGATGATGTTTCACATATTAACTACAACTGGTTCGAGGGGGTTAAGACCGTGCTGATCACAGCGGGTGCCTCCGCTCCGGAAGACCTTGTGCAGGACATTATTGCGCAGCTTCAATCGCGCTATGGCGCCACGGTCGAGTCGCGCCATGTTACCGAAGAAGACATGCATTTTGAGCTACCGGTGTCATTGCGCAAACTAGAGCGGCAGCACGCCGAAACCCCCGTGTAAGGTTGAGAGGAAACCCGCCAGATGGCATTTCTCCGCCGATTTCCGCTGCTGGCATACCTGCTGGTGCTGCTAAGCCTTATCGGCTTTGCGTACGCGTGCGAAAACTTCACGTTGCTGGGCGTCGCGGTGCTGCTCACCGGGTTGAGCTGGTTTTTCATAGAGAATGGCAACGGCCCGCCGGTTCCTCGCTGGGTAATCAACTCGGCGGTCCTGTTTGTATCTCTCATTTTATTTTGGGAACTGGTTATTCAACGCCAGAGCAATCTTATTTTGGCGCTGGGGCATTTCATCACCGGTTTAATCTTATGTAAGCTTTTTGAAACCAAAAGCAATCGCGACTGGGGCCAGCTACTGGTCCTGAGCCTGCTTTTAATTTTGTCGTCGGCGATCCTGACTACCTCGGCTGTTTTCGCGATGATCCTTGTAGCTTATCTGGCGTTAGGCCTCTATTTAAGCCTGGTTTTTCATCTTCGGGTCGAGACACAGCGTGCCATGGTTCAACGGGCGGCGGCAGACCGCGGCATGCTGATGGCCAGCAACGACTTGGTTATCGGCGCAAGCATTCGCCGCATATTCTGGGGATCGGCCGTCGTGCTGTTTGTTTTTGCGGCTCTGGTGTTCGTACTTTTTCCGCGCGGGGGCGTACCCGGTATGCTCGCGAACTGGCGACTCCACGGAAACGGTTCCCAAACGGGTTTCTCCAACCGCGTGGCGCTGGGCCAAATAGGCGAACTCCATCAGAGCAATGCGGTCGTCGCCGAGATCACTCTGCTGAAGAACGGGAAGAACATCGGCAACGAGGGTTATCAACCCTACTTTGCCGGTTCAACCCTCGATGTTTATAGCCGGCGCTCGCACGAATGGATGCGATCATCAGGCGGCGTTCCGTCGCCTAAAACATTGTTACTTGACGCCGGCAATAACCATACCGCGATTTTATATCACCTGACGGCAGCCCAACGCAAAGCAGGTGAGATTGAGCAGATCGTGCATCTAAACCGGCTTGGATCAGACAATAATTTATTTGTGATGCCGCCGGCGATTAAAATTGAAAGCAGCAGCACCACCAGCGTGATGCGGCTTCCCGACGGTTCTATCATAAGCGGCGCTTCGCACTCCGGCGAGATAGATTACAAAGCGTGGAGCGTGCCGGCGCTGGCGCCCTCCCTGCTGGGGCCGAAGCACCCTTCGCTCTTTCCGTCGTTTTCAATGTATCAACCGTTCAGTCCCAGCGGCCTGATTGAAGTTGCTTCAGCGCCGATCCCCAAGGCCGTGGCCGCCATGGCCGTGCGCGTGGGTGGCCCTCTTTTCTCGCGATTGGCTAAACATCCTGATTCCACCGCGGCCGCTAAGTTACTTTGCCAGCGGTTTGAGACGTATCTGCAGTCACACTACAACTATTCGTTTACCATGACACCCGTGGACCCCAATATAGATCCGACCGAAGACTTTCTGCTGCACAAACAAAAGATCGGCGGCTACTGCGAATATTTTGCGTCGGCAATGGTGATGTTCTGCCGGGCGGCGGGCATTCCGGCCAGAATGGTTGTGGGATACCACGGCGGAGATTTTAATTCGGTTGGCGGTTACTACGTTGTGCGCCAAAAATTTGCTCATGCCTGGGTCCAGGCGTACATTCCGCACGTCGGCTGGACCCGCTTTGACCCTTCACCGGCAGCGGCGCTGACCACGGTCGAGACTCCGCGAACCTGGTATTCAAAAATGACCGATTTTTTTCAATGGGTACGTTTGCAATGGCTGCAGAATATCGTTGCCTTTAATGCCGCCATGCGCAAGAGCATAATCCACGCCAGCGTTTTGGCGGTAAAGCACGGTTTTGAGGCAACAGTAATCTGGCTTAGAGCAATTGTTTCGGCGGTACGACATTGGATGATGAACCCCAAGAGCGGCCATTACCGTCTTTTTATCGCGGGCATGGTGCTTTTTCTGGCGGCAGGCATGACCTTCTGGCTTATTCGCACATGGCATTGGCGACGCACAAGCGTGGTCGCCAAAATGGTTCGCGGACTCGACGCGAAACTGCAGCGCAAGTTGTCGCGCGAACTGGCATTTTTTGACCGGCTGGTGCGACTCTTGGCCAAACGCGGAGTTAATCGTGACCCTGCTCACACACCGCTCGAGTTTGTAACCCAAATCAGCCATCTGCCACAGACTGTGCGGAATGAAGCGCGAACACTGGTAACCTGTTTCTATGATATACGTTATGGGAACCAGGTTGTAACCCCAGAGCTTAGCAACCGCATCCAAGCATCTATGAAGATTATTGAAAAAGAAATCCCTAACCTTCGTCTATAAATCATTCCCAGCGAATTATGTACGTCAACATTCGTAATTGGAGAGCATATGCTACGCAATGGCGTATTTATTATAAAAATTCATTTTTTAGACTGGAAATGCCCGAGCCAATCTGCCACAATGGTAACCGAATGTGATGCGCGAGTGTGAACCGGCGAGGCATGGAGCCTTAAGTCGAAACACACAAACGCACCTGTGCGGTTCCTTTGAACCACACCACGATGCTTGGCTTGCTGCACCTTACCCTTGGCCAGCCAAGCAACCAGAGGGGTGGGTTTGGTAGCGAGGTTCCAGTAAGGCCCTCTGGTTGACGTGGCAACGACCGCAATGGCTCGTGTGCCGCCTTTGCTTGGCACCACACAAGGGAAAAAAGAAGACGCCGCCGTCATAGCTGCGTTACCCAGACCTGTGATGACACGGCCGGATGTAGATTTTACTGTTGCCATCGCAGGATGCGGGTGGCTCATGCGACACGGATGTTGCACCAGTTAAAGTACACTGGAGCAACGCATAATGCATCAGCGACGCGATGAGCCAAAAGCTGAAACATGGGAACTCGCAGTACTGTTTGTGCTGTTGGTGATTGGGCCGGCTACTATTGCCCTCTTCTGGCGGATGGGTCATGTTGCCAGCCTGATGGCGGTTACAACCTCATCGGCCTATGCTCCGGCCGCCGTGGTGTCAATCCCGCCGGCTGAACCGTCAAATCGGATCGGTCCCATGGCCCCTGCAGCCGCAACTCAAACATCGCGGACGCAGCTCGTTCAAGAGGCGGCTACGAAAGCTGCCTCCGAAAAGGCGGCGTTGAACCGACGAGAACAGGCAGCCAAACGGGCGGCGACGGCTCGCAAAGCCCCTCTTAACAAGCTCCTGGCCCAAAGACATCAACCAACCATCTTCTGGTTTCATGGCAGGCGCTATGAATACTCAAAAACACTGCTGCTGCGCGTAACCGGCTACGCACCTGACCGTCGTTGCTGCTGGCCTTACAACGGCACCACCACCGCCTCCGGCGCAAGCGTTCGCACCAACGATGGGCACCTGGTTGCCGCCGATACACATTTGATTCCGTTCGGTTCACTCGTAAAAGTACCCGGCTACGATCATCAGCGACCAGTTCCCGTGCTCGACCGGGGCGGAGCCATCCGCGGATATCGGCTTGATGTGCTGCAGCCAAGCTTTTACTCGGCTCGCCTTTGGGGCCATAAACTGCTCCGCGTTCGCGTTTACCGGCCCCTGAGGTAACCGCAAAAGTTGGCGATAACGAATGCCGCGGTATACTCTCAGGCTTAATGAGACGGCTGATCATCAATGCGGACGACTTTGGTTTTTCGGTAGGAGTTACCGACGGCATTCTCCGCGCACACCAGGAAGGCATTCTCACGAGCACGACCCTCATGGCCGGCATGCCCGATGCACAGCGTGCCGTCGGTTTGGCTCTTGATACACCGAGGCTCGGCGTAGGCATGCACCTTTGCCTTACGCAGGGCGCTCCATTATCGAAAAATCTCAGCGCGATTGTAGATAGCTCCAATCGCTTTCCGCCGACTGTTGGCAAACTGCTTGCAAGACTCCTCATCAATCGCCGCGCGGTTACCGAGGTTGAACGCGAATGGAGCAATCAAATTGATTTTGCCTTGCGCAGCGATCTAACGCCCACCCACCTCGACAGCCACAAGCATGTGCATCACCTGCCCATGCTGCAACCAGTCATCCTGCGACTGGCCCAACATCATAAAATCGCCGCCATTCGGACAGCCCGCGAATATTCTCTGCCGGGAGATCCGGCGCCAACACTCGGTTATAAGGTTGCGGCTCATTTGGGCCGCCGGCTGGCAACACGCGCCGACAAGGCGGGCATTCATACAACCGACTGGTTCTTCGGACTGCAATACACCGGCAGGTTTTCGCAGGAGGTTTGGCAACAATTACTGGCGAATCTGCCTCCGGGCACAGGCGAGGTCATGGTGCATCCTGGCTACAGTGAAGGCCTTGACGCTGCCGCAACCCGACTCGTTGCAGAGCGCAAGTTGGAACTCGACGCACTGCTGGCACCGAACCTCAAGGATGAGCTTAAACGCCTTGGCGTTGAGCGAACCACATTCGCCGAGTTGTAGGGCATACCCAAGATCGCCTCGGTTGCCACCCGCTTGGCAGTCTTTTCGCACCGCCATAATCACCCTGCTCAAACTGCCTACCCCCCCACCGGTTTGACTGATTTAATACGCAGCGATATTATAAAAGCCATGAACAGTGAATCATTTACCTCTGAGCCTGGCCGCCGTAACCAAGACGATTCTCGACTGCTTGGCCTGGTGCTATTGACCATGCAGACCCTACCGGGTCTGGCAGACGTCATGTAACATTCGCTCGGGGCCTATTTACCTTGAAACAAAACCAAAACCCTGCGAGCGAATCTCGCGGGGTTTTTTATTTACGCTTAAAATAGTCAAACTGGAGTATTGAATATGAGCCAATTGCACGTACAGCAAACCGCCGCTGAAAAACCGCGGATCCGCATTTTTGACACCACGCTCCGCGACGGCGAGCAATCGCCTGGAGCCTCGCTTAACTTACCGGAAAAGCTCGAAATCGCCCGCGCCCTGGAACAACTCGGCGTGGATGTTATCGAAGCGGGTTTCCCCATTACCAGCCCCGGCGACTTTGAAGCCGTCACGGCCATCGCCCGCGAAATAACCAAGGCCACCGTCGCCGGCCTCGCTCGCTGCACCGAAAAAGACATTCGCCGTGCCGGCGAGGCGGTAAAGCATGCAGCGCATGGCCGTATTCATGTTTTTTTGGCTACCAGCAAAATTCACCGGGATTTCAAACTTAAAAAGGCCAAGGACGAAATCATTCGTCTTACGGTTGAAAACGTAAAACTCGCCCGAAGCTTTGTGGATGACGTTGAGTTTTCGCCGGAAGATGCCAGCCGCACTGAACTGGATTTTCTCGCCGAAGTGGTGCACGCCGCCATAGACGCAGGCGCCACCACTATCAACTGTCCCGATACGGTAGGCTATGCCACACCGCGCGAGTATCGCGATATGTTCGCCTACCTCATAAAAAATGTGCCCGGAGCAGATAAGGTAATCTACAGCGCTCACTGCCATGATGATTTGGGGTTGGCTGTGGCCAATTCGCTCGCGGCAGTTGAAGGCGGAGCACGGCAGGTTGAATGCACCATCAACGGCATCGGCGAGCGCGCGGGCAACGCCGCTCTTGAAGAAATCGTCATGGCCATACGCACCCGGCCGGACGGCTTCCCCGTAACCACCAGCATTAACGCCCGAAAACTCGTGCCGTGCTCACGCCTTGTAAGCACGCTCACCGGACTCTATGTGCAGCGCAACAAGGCTATTGTCGGGGAGAATGCCTTTGCTCATGAATCCGGCATCCATCAGGATGGCATGCTCAAGGAGCGGCGCACCTATGAAATCATGTCGCCCGAAGATGTCGGTCTTATGCAAACCAAGCTGGTGCTCGGCAAGCACAGCGGCCGTCATGCCTTTCGCCAGCGGTTGGCGGAGCTTGAACTCAATCTCGATGAAGCAACGCTTGATCGCGCCTTTGAAAAGTTCAAGGTGCTTTGCGATAAAAAAAAGGAAATTTACGATGAAGACCTTGAAGCATTAGTGGAAGAACAACTTGAATCCACGCAGCCGCTGTTTGTCCTCAAAGGGCTGCAAGTCATGGCCGGCACAGGAGGCATTGCCACCGCAACCGTTACGCTTGTGGACTCCGGCGGCGTAGAAATTACCGATGCTGCCACCGGCGACGGCCCGGTTGACGCCATGTTCGCCACCATTCAGCGTTTGACAAAAATCTCCGCGAGGCTCGATTCTTATCAGGTACGCAGTGTCACCGGCGGCCGTGAAGCCCA
The DNA here is from genome assembly GCA_049965775.1 of Phycisphaerae bacterium. GTDB lineage: Bacteria > Planctomycetota > Phycisphaerae > WQYP01 > WQYP01 > JABEVB01. Next base: position 5,602 of record JBMFVX010000080.1, on the reverse strand, counting down.
AGGCGAAGCTACCGTCGAACTTACCCATACCGACCGCAAAGTGCGCGGCCGCGGCTTCAGCACCGACATCCTGGAAGCCTCCGCCAAGGCATATCTCGCGGCCATCAATCGTATTCGAACTCTTGCCACGCGCACGGTCACGCGTCACACGCCGCTGGAAGAATAGGGTCAAAAATGCCGCTTTTGGCAACATTCCAAGACATTGCCGGCGGCTGGCAATGCCGCCCACGCCGTGGTTGGCGATGGACGTTTGGCAGAACGCTCAGCATGCCTTGGACAACTGGCAAGCTGTCCAGTAAAGTTAATTGTTTGGGTATTTTTTTGGAGTGAAAATGATGACGACTGTATCTGAAACAACTTCTCCGGCAACTGTAGATGTTAAGGCCCTGGCGCGTCAACTGCGTATAGACAGTATTCGCTGCACCACCGCAGCCGGTTCGGGCCATCCAACTTCGTCCATGTCGGCAGCGGATTTGATGGCGGTGCTCATGACCAAATACCTGCGTTTTGATTGGGCCACGCCCCACCATCCCAATAATGATCGCCTCATTTTCAGTAAGGGCCACGCCTGCCCGCTTCTGTACTCCATGTACAAGGCCGCTGGCGTCGTCAGCGACCATGAGCTGCTGCAGCTTCGAAAATTCCACAGCCCGCTGCAGGGACACCCCAACCCGCATGTTCTTAAATGGGTGGATGTTGCCACCGGCTCACTGGGCCAGGGGCTACCCATCGGCGTCGGCATGGCACTGAACGCGAAATATGTTGACAAGCTCCCCTACCGCGTTTGGGTGCTGCTGGGCGACAGCGAAATGGCCGAGGGTTCTGTTTGGGAAGCCTTCGATAAAGCCTCGCATTACAACCTGAACAATCTTATCGCCATTATTGATATGAACCGTCTGGGCCAACGCGGCGAAACTGACCTCGGATGGAACAGCGCCGCCTACGCCGCACGCGCGAGGGCTTTTGGTTGGCACGCCATTGAAATTGACGGCCACAGCGTCAGTGCGGTGGATACCGCCTATCAGCAGGCCATCGCCCAGGACAAGCCCACGTGCATCATCGCTAAAACCGAAAAAGGTCATGGGGTCTCATTTCTCGCCAACAAAGACAACTGGCATGGCAAAGCTCTCAACAAAGACGAAGAAGCCAAAGCCCTGGCTGAACTCGGAGCCCCCACAAACATGGTCATCGCCGTAGCAAAACCTCAGGACCTCAAGCCTACTGTCATAGCGAGCAATCCATCGGCAAAAATGCCGGAATACGCCCTTGGCAATAAAGAAGCCACCCGCAAAGCTTACGGAGATGCCTTGGCCGCGCTGGGCACCCGCTTTGGCGATGCCGTGGCGTTGGATGCCGAAGTATCAAATTCCACCCATGCCGACGAATTCAAAAAGACCCACCCCGACCGATTCTTTGAAATGTATATTGCCGAGCAGCAACTGCTCGGCGCTGCGGTCGGTTTTGGCGTTCTGGGCAAAAAAGCTTTTGCCTCCACATTCGCCGCCTTTTTTACCCGCGCTTACGACCAGATTCGCATGGCGGCTATTTCCAATGCAACCATCCGGCTTGTTGGCTCGCACGCGGGCGTCAGCATTGGTCAAGATGGCCCCTCCCAGATGGCTCTGGAAGACCTCGCCATGATGCGCTGTGTATGCGACAGCACCGTGCTCTACCCCAGCGACCCCAACCAAACCGCAAAGCTCACCCTGCTGATGGCCCAGCAAAAGGGCATTTCTTACATGCGAACCACCCGCGAAAAAACGCCCGTCTTGTATCCGCCGACCGAAACATTTTCCATCGGCGGCAGCAAAACGCTGCGGCAGTCCGCCGGCGATAAGCTCACCATTATTGCCGCCGGTATTACGCTGCACGAATCAATTAAAGCGGCCGACGCTTTGGCCAAAGAAGGCATTGCAGTGCGACTGATAGATCTCTACTCTGTTAAACCGATTGACAAGGCAACGCTGCATAAGGCCGCAAAGGATACCGGTAAGCTCATGGTCGTTGAAGATCATTGGGAAGAAGGCGGCCTGGGTGATGCCGTGCTCGACGCCTTCACCAGCTCGAGCCACCCGCTGCCGGTAGTAATGAAGCTTGCCGTTAAGAAGATGCCCAGTTGCGGTACACCTGCCGAGCTACTGGCCGAGGCTGGCATTGATGCCGCCGCCATTACCAACGCTGTCAAAGCTGCAATCAAAAACTGATTGAGTCAAGACTTCCCCGCAGCGGGCCTGCGGCAAAATCTGCGTTTGACGCTCCGGCACGCCACGACTAACCTACACGGGGTTATTGTGGTTTGCGGGATTTTTTGTGCGCTGTCCGTATTGTCATTCAATGGATCAAGATCGTGTGATAGACAGCCGCCCTGTTGAAGGCGGTGAGTCCATACGGCGTCGGCGTATTTGCGAACATTGCTCCCGCAGGTTTACCACCTACGAGCGCATTGAAGACACCATTCGCCTTACGGTGGCTAAAAAGGATGGCACCCGCGTGCCATTCGATCGCAAACTTATTCTTGAAGGCGTGCAGAAGGCCTGCTACAAACGACCCGTGCCAGCCGAGGCCATTGTCAAACTCGCGGATGCGGTGGAAGAAGAAGTAGCCCGCCTGCCCAGCCGCGAGGTTCCCAGCTCCGTTATTGGCGAGCTTGTGATGAAATATCTGCGCGCAACCGACCCCATCGCATACGTGCGTTTTGCGTCCGTTTATCGCCAGTTCAAGGACATCGGAGAACTGATGAGTGAAGCCCAAAACATCATGGACAACCCACCCAACAAAGACCCCTATCAGAACAATTTGTTTTAAAATGAGGCGAGAGGCTGCAGGCGAAAATGACATCAATTAGGGCGATAAAGTTTTTTCTCATGGATGCTTTCTACCTTGCCCCCGCAGTGTTATCGTGTAGCCTGCGTTGACGAGAAGGTTGTGCTTTTGTCTGGAGATTAGACCATGCAACACAAAAAAATTATATTTAACAGTTCTCTGCCGCGGGCCGGGTCTACCGTCATGCAGAATATCCTGGCACAAAATCCGCGGTTTTACTGTACGCCCACCAGTTCAGTGATAGATTTGCTGCTGGCAAGCCGCAAGTACTACACCGACCTTGCTGAATTTAAAGCGCAGGATCCCGACCTGATGAAAAAGGGATTTATTCAATACTGCAAGGCGGGACTTAACGGCTTTTTTGATGGTATAACCGATAAACCCATCTGCGTGGATAAATGCCGCTCATGGTTTCATTATTACGACTGGGTAAAACAGTTCCATCCTAATCCAAAATTTATCGTGTGCGTCCGCGATTTACGCGCAGTCCTCGCTTCCATGGAGAAGCTGTTTCGCAAAAACCGTGACCGCGCTGATGCGGATGAAGTCACCGGCACACTTAATATGATCACCATCAATAACCGTGTTATGCGCTGGCTCAATGGCCCTCCGGTTGGGATTGCGGTTGGGCGGCTTGTTGAAGCGGTGCAGACCGGGGTGCTGCGCCACTTATGCATTGTGCGATTTGAAGACCTCACCACAAATCCACAGCAGGTAATGCGCCGCGTTTACGATTATATTGAAGAGCCATACTACGAGCACGACTTCGCAAACATTCCGCAGGCTACCCAGGAAAATGACGCCTACCACACCATTTATGGTGATCATCGCATACGCCAAAAGCTCGAACCTGTACCCGTGGATTATAATGAGGTGCTCACGCCGGAACTTTCAGCATGGGTGAAGCAGAATTATGCGCTCTTTTACAACACCTTTTATCCCGATAAACGCTGACCGCCCCGCGACGCGCCCAGTCATCCTGATGCCCCGGAGACAATCGCCATGAGCGCCACAATATACACCTGCAGGTCGCCGGCGGAGTTTGATGAAGCTGTCGCACAGGTGAGTAAATTGCTCCGTAACGGTAAACTCGTGGTTGTGCCCACCGAAACCGTCTATGGAATCGCCATCAATCTTGCGCTGCGTTCTGCTGTGCAGGAAGCGATGGAACTTAAGCACATCAAGACCCCTGCACCCTGGGTTGTGCACGTGCCCGACGCAGCCGCAACCCACCGGTTTCTCAGCAAAATCCCGCCTGTTGCATCCCGGCTTATGCGTAAGTGCTGGCCCGGTCCCGTAGCATTCGAACTGCCCGTCGCCCCGGAAGATCGGCGCAAACTCACGCCACTCGTGGGCGCGGCAACTGCCGACGAAATGACTCAGGGCGGCATGATGACTCTGCGATGCCCCGATAATGCGTTCACCCACGCTTTGCTGTCGCGGGTTAAACATCCAATTGCGATTCTCGGCGCCGGCAAAAGCACTGCGGCTCATTCCGCCGATGCCATCGCCAAAACTATTTCGGAAGCAGTTGCAGCCATTGTAGATGACGGCCCAACACGCTATCGCAAAGCCTCCACTGTGGTGCAGGTGCAGCAAGATCAGCTCAAGGTGGTGCGACCGGGCGTCATAGACGCACGAATTATTTACCGCATGGCCGATTTGACCATTTTGTTCGTGTGTTCGGGCAATACCTGCCGTTCGCCGATGGCCGCTGGTTTCGCCCGGGAGTTTTTGGCAAAAAGGCTCCACACGCGGCCGCAGGACCTCGCCGACCACCATGTGCTGGTGCTGTCCGCAGGTACCGGAGCCTTTTCGGGAATGCCGGCCACCGCCGACGCCATAGCGGCAGCGGCCGAACTTGGGGCTGATATTGAAACGCACTCCTCGCAACCTCTCACGGGCGACTTGTTGCGACGGGCGGATGTCATCTATACAATGACCAAAGGTCATCTCAAGGAGATAATTGAGATGAATCCATCCGTGGCGGACAAGACTTTCACCTTGGATGAAAACGGTGATGTGAGCGATCCAATTGGCTCAAGCCGTGAAAATTACCGAAAGGTTGCCCAAAAGATTCATGCTTTAATCGCGCAACGACTGGATGGTATTGAACTATGAAAATTGCCCTCGCCTGCGACCATCGAGGCTTCAATCTGCGAACACCGCTGCAGCATCATATTCATAGCCTCGGACATGAACTGCTCGATTTCGGCGTTCACGATGCCCGCCCGTGCGACTATCCCGACTATGCCGTGCCGGCAGCCATCGCCGTCGTCAAGGGCGAGGCGCAGCGGGCCATTTTGATTGATGGCAGCGGCATTGGCATGGCCATTGTCGCCAACAAAGTGCCGGGCATACGTGCGGCTACCTGCCACGACGAACTCACCGCCGAAATTTCTCGGCGTTACAACGACGCCAATGTGCTGTGCCTCGCGGCCGACCTCCTCGGCGAAGAGCTAATTCGCCGCATCGTGCGATCGTGGCTTGGCTCCGATTTTGAGCAGGGCCGCCATACCCGCCGACTCGAAAAAATTGCCGAACTGGAGGGCGTAATTTTCCCCGAATGTGCCAACACCATTAACATACTCGCCAATCGGCCAAAACCGGCATAAATCCGGATGCCGCCGCCTCGGAACATAATTTTAACGGCCGTAGCTGAATCACCGTTGCGGGCTGGCCACGCGATGCGTTCGCTCTAACCCGGATATTTCATAGGTATTGTGATCTTGGGCCTTGCGCGCAGGCCTTGCACCCTGTAAAATCAAGGTGTTAACTA
>JBMFVX010000079.1:11640-13946 GCA_049965775.1 Phycisphaerae bacterium | reverse complement strand
AAAAAACGCAACCGTCCGAACCCGACAGTACCTTAGGCGTCGGTACTGATTGTCCAATTCCGGCTGAACCAAGACACTTCCGCAAACCGCGCGGTTACCCCGCTTTGTTGAGCCTTAAGATCCGCATCGGCTTAACCCAGCGCGGACATCGCGCCAGCAGGCGCCGAATTGTCACGGCAAATGCTTAGAATTAAACGTGGCAATCGTGCTCGGCCAATAATGTATCGCCGCCGAAACAGGACCATCCGCCGGGTCCGGCGGCGATAGTCTGTTGATGAGATGCTTGCATCCCGATATCAACCAACCGCTCGCGTGCTCGTTCATCAAATCTCGAATGAGTCAAACCTGCCGCCGGCTCGCTCATTTCTTAAAAAATGTCTTGCCCGGTGCGGTGACTTTGCTGAGGCGGTTGTTGACATACAGAGCCTCAAGCAGAAATTGGCCCGCGGCAACCCATGAGGGGATATCGTCGCCCTGCATGCCGAGCTTGTCGGCCAGCTTAACCGCCGCCGGCTTAAGTCCTTTAACCAGCGCATAATTTTCCGCCTGCGTTTCGGTTGGCACATCGTCGCCTATCTGCAGCGTCAGGCCGCCCTTGAACTGTTGAATCAACTCGTCGTAATCTTCAACGTCGGCATGGCGGTCAAAAGCGGCTTTAACCGCTTCGCCGATGAGCGATTGAATGAGCTTGTCCTCGGCATTTTCGCCTTCGGCAAGCATCAGTTCTATTTTGCCGCGACTGCTAGCGGTAATAAACGCCAGGTCATCCACGCGGGCCACCACGCGATCTTCGTCAAGCGTAATGCCCCGGCGCTCGGCGCTGCTTACCAACGTTTCAACATTCGCGATGGAGCATCGCACGCTTACGCCGCTGGCCTGATTGATATGCGGGCTGTTGCGCGCCAGCCGCACAAGCTGCTCGAGTATTTCATGCATGAATACCGGCACTTCAACGGTGACGCCGCTGTCGCGATGAAGCCAGGCGTTTTGCCGGGTAATTTCAATAGCCTGCTTGATGTTATGCGGGTAGTGCGTGCGAATGACGCTGCCGATGCGGTCTTTCAGAGGCGTAACGATGCGTCCGCGGTTGGTGTAATCCTCCGGGTTCGCCGAAAAAACCAGGCACAGGTCCAACTCCAGCCGCACCGGATAACCGCGTATCTGAACGTCCCGCTCCTCCAAGACGTTAAACAGGCCCACCTGTATTTTAGGGGCTAAATCGGGCAGTTCGTTGATGGCAAATATTCCCCGGTTGGTTCGCGGAATAAGCCCGAAGTGCATGGTGCTTTCATCCGAGAGATATTTTCCCTGGGCGTGGCGCACCAGGTCAATTTCTCCGATCAAATCAGCGATGGTTACGTCGGGTGTGGCCAGCTTTTCGTGGTAGCGGCTCGAGCGATGCACCCATTCAACCGGTGCATCATCGCCTTGCTCGCTGACGATGCGTTTGCCTGCATTGAGGCGCGGCGCAATGGGATCGTCAGGTATTTCGCAGCCGGCGAGTATGGGTATCCACTCGTCGAGCAGGTCGGGCAGCATTCGCAGGATGCGCGTTTTAGCCTGGCCGCGCAGCCCTAAAAAAAGCATATCATGCCGACTTAAAATGCCGTGAATAATCTGCGGAATAACCGTTTCTTCATAGCCCACCAAATGCGGAAACAGCGCCTCGCCGGCGCGAAGCTTGGCAATCGTGTTGCGGCGGAGTTCATCTTTTACGCTGCTGGGCTTGTAGCCGGAGGCTTTGAGTTGCCCAACCGTGCGGGGAGCGGGGGGATGCGACATGCAATGTCCTTTATATAGAAGGTGCAGAGTACAAAAGCCGCCGGCTGCCCGCTGCTGGCCTTGAAGGCAAGGCTAACGCGCCACTGTTGTGTTTCGACCCGCCCGGCGGCTATTGCGGAGCCAAACATCCTCTGATGTTAGAGAATGCCTCCACGCGAAGCAAATGCGTTACATGAATGTGACCCTATGAGCCTCTCTGAGTAACCGCAACCCGGCGATTACGTGGACAGGCTCCTGGCAAGAAAGTTTGTGGTCGGCAAGATGCAGTAAAAGTGCAATTTATGATATAATACTTTTCGTACGCCGCGACCACGGTCGGGCCCGATGCACGGGTCGGCTGTGAACCTGGTCAGGTCCGGAAGGAAGCAGCCATAAGCTTGTCCGGTCCGGTGCCGTCGGTAGCCCGACCTTGGCCGCGGCGTGTTTTTCTCCGCGTTTCATTTAGCCCCCGGCTTGCCGGGGGAAACGGTCCGCATGGTGATGGCGATAATTCGCGGTGTGCGCGCATGCCGCATGGGCATTGT
>JBMFVX010000079.1:0-11544 GCA_049965775.1 Phycisphaerae bacterium | reverse complement strand
TTGTGCGGCACCATCGCAACCAGCGATTCGGGGTGATGCGCTATAGCTCGCGATGTTTGTTGCGGACGGTTACCCTCGGCTTGCCGGGGGAAACGGTCCGCATGGTGATGGCGATAATTCGCGGTGTGCGCGCATGCCGCATGGGCATTGTGCGGCACCATCGCAACCAGCGATTCGGGGTGATGCGCTATAGCTCGCGATGTTTGTTGCGGACGGTTACCCTCGGCGAGCCGGGGGCTAAATGGGTCATGGCGGCGTGAGCCAATCAAATGGGTCGGCGGGCAGGCCGCGTCGAATATTATGTTGCGCAATATAATCTCGCACGCAATCAATGGCATGGCGGTCAAACAAATAAGCACGCCAAAATCCCGTGGTCCAAACTCGCTGCCCACTCCCGTGGCCAATGAGGCTGCTGGATTTTCCCTTAACACGTCCCACCAATCGGCTGATAGGCTCGTCGTTGGCTGCTACCAGCAAGTGGACATGCTCCGGCTCGATGGCGGCTGCCAGTGCTATCCATTCCGCTGCCGGCTGCCCTGCAGCGATGCCAACCTCCGGCCCGCCGCGGATAACGCCGCCGATGACGCCCGCAACCAACCGTCGCTGCGACTCGTTGAGGCTCACCGGATCACCGCTCGCTTTGGCTCGCGCGACGGAACGTGTGATTTCATCGGCTACATTCAAGCGGTGACCGGCGCTTCGCAATCGCCCATAAAAATCAAAAAGCGGCGACCAATGACCACGTTTGTCTCCGGGCAGCCACGACATGTAGCTTGTCCAAATAATATGTAAGGCCAGGGTTCGGGAATATGTTTGTGGTGGCTGGGACATATCAGCGGAATATACCAGACCATAACGGCATTGCCCATTTAGCCCCCGGCTTGCCGGGGGGTTACGGTCCGCATGGTCATGGCGATAATTCGTGGTGTGCTCATGCCGCATGGGCATTGTGCAGCACTGTCGCAGTCAGCGATTCGGGGTGGTGCGCTATCATCAGCGAGGTTTGTTGCGGACGGTTACCCCCGGCGAGCGGGGGGCTAAATGGGGCGTTGCATTATTGCTGCCGGACAAAGCGCGGTTTGAGTTTTACAAACAACTGCTGCCACGACTGGTAAATCGCCTCGGGTATGGTCAGTTTGCCCTGCCGTTGCAGCTTTGCATAGTCGTTTAGCGTAAGGCCGTCATAATGCCCCAGCCAGCCGCAGGCAAACTTCCTTGATTGCAGCAGGAATTGCTCCTCCTGTTGTGCGCTGCACGAAAGAGGAAATGTCTCTTCAATTACGACGGGCTTGCCCACAGCACATTTGCGTAGAGCTGTCATTGCGTCCTCCGGGTGCTTGGCACTGGGATAAATATGCACGCTGATAAAATTTAAATGCGTCGCAATGACTGCAGGCTCAAAGCCCGAAAGCCAACCCCACTTGTGAACCCAGGGCAATAACCCGACCGTAATAAGCGTATGCTTGTCCTGGGATCGAATGGCCCGGGTCATGCGATCAATCCACTGTGCTGCGAGGGCGGGACGGCTGATGTCGCCCTGGTGCAGCGCGATGTACTGTAAAAAGTCGTATCCACCAAAGTTGCTGCCCGAACGCCACTGCCCCGGTTTTCGTGAGCCGGCCGGCACCAGCGGCTCGTTAACCAGATCGTAACAAAACACCATGTGCGAATGGCTGCACGTATGGGCCACCGCCCGCCAGAATGCCTGCTGGGCGGCCCATCGGCGGCGATCGTCGAGGGCGCTATACCATGCGGGTGTATCGGTCGGGCGGTAGCACGCCAGGCCGGTAAGGTCCAGATACAGATGGTTCGTCTGGGCCAGTTTGAGCAACCGCGTCAGCTGCGCCAGCGAGGTCGCATCGGGGGTATGCGGCCCACGCATAAATTTGCCGAACTGCAAATGCACGCGCACCACATTTGCGCCCAATGCCCGCATATTTTTAAAATCATGGGCAACTGTGCTCCAGTGCGTTTGCCAGAAGTCTTCAATCAGCCGGCCTTTGTTGCCATAGTTAAAACCCCAGGGATGAAATATGTGCCGTCCCGGTTTGCCGCTGGGCAACGCCAGCGCAAAACCATGGCCGTTGGCTGCTACGACAATCCTCGGTGGCATGTTATCGGCTGCAGCAGCTGAAGCGTTACGCAATGACGTTACAGTCAGTAAAGTGCATACGATAACAACCATCCGCTTCATCGCTTATCTCCGATGTGTGTCTGCCTGGCCCAAAAGCATGCGAGCCTCGCGCCGATTGACCAATTGTCTTTGCGGGGCTGCTTTATCGGCCATTTTGAATGATTGTAACCAATTGATCATCATTTAGCCGAACATAGAAATTGATGCGGCGACTTGCCTGTCGTCACGCGCTGCCGGATCGCACTACTGCGCGATCGGCGTAGCGCCTCTGTTGGCGTACCATGTACGCCGCCCGCCAACCGGAGGTGTATATATGCCCTCGATGTTCAAAAACAAAAAGCGATTGAAGGTTCGGGGAGGCTTTACCTTAAGTGAACTGCTGGTGGTGATGCTGGTTGTAGCGGTGTTGGTTGGTCTGGTTATTTCCGGACTTTCGCGAGCACGGGAATTGGGGCGAATCGCCGATTGTCTATCGAACCTGCGGCAACTGGCGCTGGCCGCCAACAGCTATGCGGCACATGATGACCGTGCGTTTCCGAGCGACTATGGCAGCAGCAGTTCGCCCAATGGTTACTGGTGCGCGGAACTTAAACCTTACGACACCGACATGGCTGCTAACCTGTTGTGCCCGGATGCCTATACGCCGGCGTGCGCTGTCGGCTCGGCTGCGCAAGCTTGGGGGCCGATGCCTTCATCGAGTGCCTATGGCTGGACCAGTCCCACGGTAGCCAGTTACGGTATGAACGGTCACCTCGACCCCGGTTCGGGTGTATCGGCGGTGGCGGCGTTCGGAACTGCAGGCCTTAACGGAAAAACAGTTTACAACGGCAGTGTGACGTCGGCATCCAATGTTGTGGATGGTGGCTTTGGGCAGGTGTCGGGCAATATTACCGCCGGTGGCTCGGTAACGCTTGACGGCAATACTCCAATCGGTGGAACGGTGACTGCCAACGTCCCAGGCATGCAGCCCCCAAACGTTACCACGCTGTATAACCAGATTAAGGAGTATGATAATCCGTACCCTGTCAGCAGCGGCCGCACCATTGATTTTACGAATCACCCGTACCTTATTATCACCGGCAATTTCAACACCAGCGGGCAACTTACCATTATTGGTTCGGGTACGCTGCTGGTAGCTGGAAATGTTACGTTTAATGGCCAGTTTCCATCTGTGGGTGATCCAACGCCTTCGATGAACATCGTCACGCTGGGCAGCGTTACGATAACCGGGCAGATGAGCCTCAATGGTTACATTTACGCCGCTGGCAACTACAACAACAACGGCAATCACAGCATCAACGGAGGTTTGGTGATTGGCGGCATCTACAACGACCAAGGCAAGGGATACATCAACGTTGTGCCGCCGCCGGCATTTGACCCTCGTGCCGGTGGTATGAACTTTTATGCAACGGAGCCGATTTTCGCGGATTGCATCTGGATGGACGGCGCCCCGCAGCCAACCGATGCGGTTCCGCAGAACGTCGCCACCGGCGATCAGACGCTTAACAGCAACGATCAGATGGGCCGGTTCTGTATAGACCGCCATCTCGGCGCCGTCAACGTTTCGTTTACCGACGGTTCGGCAAGCACGGTGCCGCTTGCGGGCCTATGGCAATTGAACTGGTATCCGGGCTTTCATCCAACGGCGGTGACCGTACCATAGCCGTTGGATGGGACAGCGGAGGTCAAACCGCCGCGTACATCCCACGCATAGATAACCGCTACAGGAATCCATTCAAGCAAAAACATCCACCAGGCCAGATGCCAAACGTTGCTTTGCCGATACACCTGCCAAACCTGATAACTCAGTAGTACACTGTACGAAAAGAGCCAGGCGGCACGATTGGGCGCCAGCGGCACAAGCACCAAAGCCCAAAGGGCGTACCACGGGTAAACTTGGGGCGTTATCAGCAGATAAAGCATTACCACCTGCACCAGCAGCCAAAGCGGGTCCAGCCGATGTCGCCATGCCCGGATGAATAGCCACGCCAGGCCCGCCAGCCACAGCAGTTCAATAAGCGCTCGTACCGGCCCGGCGTTGCCGGCGAATAGCAGATAACGCGAACAATCAAAAACAAAGCCATTAAATTCAAAATTATTGGCAAGAATGTGCAGCGTTTTGGCGTATGCGATCATGCCGCCTAAAAAAGGCAGCGTCGGCAAAAGAGCACCCGCACCATACGCCAGGCCGCTGGGCCATAACTCCCGCATCGCTATTTTAAGTGAGTTTACGTTGCGGCTCTGGCAAAACCAGTAGACCAGCACCGGCACCATAAAAAGAGCGTAGGGTTTAGCCATCACCGTGATGCCGGCCAAAAACGCGGCCACAAGCCAGCGGTTTTTAAGGGCGGCGATCAGGCTGGCAATAAAGAATACCAGCCCCACAGTCTCGAGATGGCCGTTGCCGGCGATTTCAACCAATGGCAGTGGATTCAGCGCATAAATCGTCGCCCACCAGACGCTGCGTTTGCGGATAGCCAGTGCCCACATAAGCAGTATGATCACGAGCATATCGCAAAATACATACAGCCCGCGGTAGGCCAAAAATCGTGGATTCCCCGCAAGCCTATAACTTAGCGCATACCAGGCCGGCGTGTTGCGGGCCGGGCGCGGCGTGTTGAGCTTGTAGCGGCCCGCCGCAATAAAGTGGTCTTCCATCCAGGCGCTTGCGCCAAAAGCAAGCTGAAATGTCGGGCCGTAAGGTGTGGGAATAAAGCTGTTGTTGCTCATGCGGTCCATCAGGTCGTAGGGCAGTGGAGCTATTTTGGCGTAACCCAGTTTGATGCTTGGGTCATGCCAACTGGGGTGGCCGGTCGGCAGGTATGCAAACGGGTCATAGCCATGCAAAACCATGTGCCCGTCGCGCCGGTAACGAAAAAAATCATCGGAAAGCGTCGGCGACCACCAGCACATCATGGCGATGCGCACGAGCGCCGCAACCGATAGAATCAGCACAATGCTCACCCAGCGCGGCAGTTTTATAGCATGGGCGGGCGTTGTGGCCAACAGCCAGAACATGGCCGACAGGCCGACAAACACCATGGCTGCGGCCAGCCAAATATCAGGCAGGCTGGCTCGCTGATCCACATGAGTGCCGCTACGGAGCAGCAACCACAGCGCGGCCAGGGTGAATGCCGCATCCAGCAGCCACCAGACAAGCCGCCACCGCCTCGAGCGTGGGGCCGGTGCCGGCAAAGCAAACGGGCCGGCCAAGGCGGGAGCCGTGGCACACACCTGCGGGGCCGGGGTACTGGTTTGAGTATTGAACTCCGTCATGCCGAAAAAGTTTACTCGTATACGGGCCGCTGTGGAATCATTTGGCCAATACAGATGTGTCCGCTTAAGTACAACGGGGGCCTGAACGCCTTGCGCCATGCTCCATTAGCATGGTTTGGCTGCCAGCGATTCGGGTATCGCGATGATTTTGCCCTCGCGGTCTACGCAGGCGATGGTTGTTTCAGCGGTAGCCAGCAAAAGGCGCGATTCCTGATGGTAGAGTTCATAGGCGTGGTCTATCCGCACATGCGTTTGGCGGGTGATGCGCGTAATCAACTCAAGCGAATCATCGTAGCGGGCCGGGCGGCGAAAGTTGACGGCAATTTTTGCCACGACAAAAAAGAGGCCCTGTTCTTCAAGGTCGCGGTAGTTGGCGCCGCTTTGCCGCAATAGCTCCGTGCGGCCCATTTCAAAGTAGGGCAGGTAGTGGGAATGGTGCAGGTAGCCCATGGGGTCGCATTCGACGTAGCGCACGCGAATGGCCAGCGAGCAATGTGGACGTTCAATGGGTGAATCAGCTTCGGGCATAACAGGTTCCAAAGTGGGTCAGACGGGCGGCTAGTTGAACGCCACAAGTCTTTCGCCAAACTCATCAAAAAAGCAGCGGGCAAGCTTTTCGGGGTCTACGGTTCCGCGGAACTTTTCTTGCCCGTCAACGAGCACGACTGGTACATCGTGCTGATATTTTGCCAATAGGTCGGCATCGGTGGTGATGTCTATACGTTCGATTAGGGCGATCATGTGACGCGACAACACCAGATCCACCACTTTGCAGGCGGCATCGCAGGCCGGGCAGTTAGGCTTGGTGAGAACAGTAATGCGGTGCATGGCAAACCTCCATTTAAGCGGCCCACAACCCGCGGGCCTTATAACCAGCGCGGCTGTTTTTAATAGTGTAGGTTAATTGCGGTCTTGTCGCCAACCCGGCGCGGCCGGCGGGCCGCGAGAGCAGGTGGGAGTTGAGCAGGTGAACAGGAGATCGTGGGGTGCTGCGCTTGTGGATCGCGGGACGCTGAGGTGCCGCGACGTGCCAGCGCAAGCCGCTGCGACTTGGGCCAATCGGCGCGGCTTCGGATGGTTAAAGTTTACCTCGCCGCAGTTGGTACTTGTACCTTGCCGGCGCCTGGATGGGCGAGGCTTACCTGCACAATAGCCCATTGATTGACAAGATCGTTGCGGGCTTGCATTCGCTGCCAGCGGCGAACAAGGCGGGCGGTGGGTTTGAACCAGGCCATCCAGAGTGGATGCATGCCGTTGCCGGGGCCTTGTTCATCAATGGTGGCAATGGTGCGGGTGGTAAGCTCCTTTGGTTCGATGGGCACCAATTTCCGTAAGTCGCGCGTGCGTAGCACAAATACAACCTTGCGGCCTTTGGCCAGGGCCGCATCCACAAGTTTTATTTCCTGCAAGCGCAGGCGATAGAGGGGCAGCGGCTGCCACTGGCCTGCGGCATCTTTGTAGCCCACCAGTTTGCGGTACGCGCGGGCACGGGCCACCTGCAGACCGTGCGGGCCGGGCACGTCAATTTCGCCCTGGAACAATCTAAAAGCGCCCGGGTCAAATAGGTTCACGGAGTACAGGTGATAGCCACCGATTGCATTAAGGTAATTGCATAGTTGCTCATCGCCAAAAAGTACGGACCCTTTGGGTACCGTGGATTGAACGCTCTGAGTTATGCTGCTGAGTGTAAGTTTGGAGCCAAAAGCCTGCAGCAACCGGGGACTCATGGTGTAGAGGTTGTATCCGGCTCCCAACAGGGTCAGTATGCCCACGGTGATGGCGGTAATAATGCGGTCGCGGCCCATGGCCAGATCAAGCATCCATAGGGCGATCAAAATAAGCGCCGGAAAAATATCCAGGAAAAAGCGCAGGTACCCCGTGGCGTTCACATTGGTCGGCGCCCAGTAATAAAACATGTACACCACCGCGCTGGGCACCACCCAGCACGCAAGCACCAGGGCAAATTTGGCATGGCTGAAAAACAGCCGCACCATACCCACAATGGCCAATGGAAACAGTAAAAAAAGGCCCAAGTTTGAAAACTGTTCCATGACGGTCTGCCAGTTTCCCTGCCGTGGCGGCACCCCGGTGGGGTCGCCTATAAAATAGTGCCAGCTAAAACCGGTTTGCTCCTTGCAGAACGAGTAACCTGTTTTCCAGGGGGCTCCAAAAGATACCCATTGAATGCCCGCCAATATCCCCAAAGGCAGGCAAAATCCGCCGATAGCCAACACATACTCGTGAAGCGGCCGGCGCTGCGTGCGGCATTGCATAAGCAGCACCACCATAAGGGGCAAAATCCATAAAAACTCGGTGTAGCGTATCCAGGTGCAAAAGCCGAGGGAAAGCCCGGCGATCGCAGCGCGCAGCGATCCTCCGCGGCGCCACCAGCTTAAAAGCGCCCAAAAACCGATGACAGTGAAGCACAGCGCCGCCCCATGGGAGTTGGCGTCATTGGCGTAGGAAAGCGTTACGGGATTGCACGCCAGCCATATCACTCCCATCAGCGACATAAAATTGCCTAGGGCCTGGCGAAACAAGAAAAAGCTCACCAGGCACGCCAGCACCGTACAGATGGGGTCTACTAGGTACATGGCTTTAGCGCCGCCGAGCAGGCGCAGCAGGCCGGCAAGCACGCCCATACCCGGTGGGTATTTGGCAAAAATGTGGCCGTTCGGAGTTTGAATCATCATGCGACCGGCAAACTGCCACGGGTTGTGCAGGGTAAAGTAAAGGCGGTGATGCTCGGTGAGCATGCGGGCGGTAACCATGTAGCCATTTTGGTCTACCCCCCAGTTATTGGGTTGATAAAGCCGGCCCAGCGCTATGGCAAGCAGACCGATAACTACAGCCAGAAGAGGGTATGCGAGCCAGCGACGGGGATGATCTTCAATCGCCGATGGAAAGAGCGGCTCCGGCGTCGCCTTCGCCTCTTGGGCGATTACAACCGTGGCCGCGGGGAGGCTATGACTGGTTGTAATACTGGAAATAGTGCACCTCGGTGGTATAAGACCATGCGATTCGCCCACAAAACCTCAAGCGGACGGCAATGTACTCCCGCCGCCCCGGCGTGGCCTTACAGGACGGTGTTTGTTTAGGGGTAAAACGCCGTGAGGCATCTATTGTTGCGATAAAACGTTGATTAATCTTCTCGAAACAGAGGCCTATATCATCCTGAAAAACCCTTTTAACCTTGCCGTGCAACTTTTTTAGTGCTGCTTCGTGGTACTTGCCGAGCCGCACACCAGCGGCTTGGTTGGGGGCAGACCTTGATACGCCGGTGTTGGTGTATTCAAGCGGCTGTTAACCCGCAAAGGTTGCCGATGCATGGCGGATATAAAGCGGTGGCTGTGTTGGCCATCGCATATCGGGGGTTTTTAGGAGTGGTTTTTATGACCCGCATCAAAAAGTCGTTCGTAGTGGTAGGCATGGCGGCATCTCTGGCAGTGGCATTTGCCGCTGGCACGCTGGTTAATGCTCCGGGTACGACCGCCCAGGCACAGGTGAATGGCGGAAACCCCGCCCATCATCATGGGCGAGAGGGGCACAAGGTTATTCGCCGTGGCCTGCATTTGCTCGTGCGAGCGGCCAAGGTGCTCTCGCATGGCGCCCATGATTTTGGCGGCCACCGTGAGCAAGCCATTGATCTTACCTAGCAGGCGATTGCACAACTGCACGCAGCCATGAAGTTTGACCACCATTAATAATCAGTGATGCCGACCGCGGTGAAGCGTTGCACCCGGTACGGGCAGCTTTAGCCAAGCTTCATCCAACGCCCCATTTTCTCACCGCCCCTTGCCATTCCACCGGCAGGGGGCATTTTTTTTGCCGGGGGCTGCCGCGACCGGGGCGGCGGTATCAGGATGGGGCTGGGTTATGCCAAGCGGGCGTGGCGGTCGAACTCGGCTACCTGCTCGAGTATGCCAAGAAGGCGCTGGGCCGCCGCCGCCCATGTGAAGCGGCTGGCTCGGGCCAGACCGCGCTGCCTGAGTTGGCGGCGGTATTCCGAGTCTTCGGCCAGCGAGGTAATGGCCTCGGCAATCGAGTCCACATCATCGTGCGTAAAATACAGCGGGGCATCGTCAGCAACTTCCCGCAGGCTGCTCATATCGCTGCAGGTGACCGGGCAACCGCAGGCCATGGCTTCCAGCACGGAAAGTCCAAAGCCCTCGAAGCTTGAGCCGCAGCAGGTTATAAGGGCGTCGCGATAAAGCTGGGCGAGTTCGGCATCGGTTGGCGACTGAATAAAGGTGATGCGCTCGGCCAGTCCGCTGGCGTGTGCCCGCTTAAAAAACTCGCTTCGCGTCCATACGTTGCGACCGGCCAGCACCAGCCGCAGGGTGGGGTCGCTAATCCAAACTTTTTGTATCGCCTGCCAGACGCGGGCGTAGTTGCGCCGTGGAATGTCAGAGCCTACGAGCAGGACATAGCGATTGTCGAGTGGCCAGGCCGCATGAAGTTGCCTCTGCACGGCGCGGTCTTGTTGAGGCACAAACACCGGGTTAATACCATTAAAAATGAGGTGTACCTTAGCCGGCGAGAGCCGATACACGCCCAAGACATCGTTTCGCGTTTGCGTAGATACCGCAATAGTGCTTGTGGCCCGCCGGATGCCTTGGCGATGAATTCGGCGGCTCTCGGCTCCTTCAATCGTGCGTCGCACCTGCGGGTCGAGTTCGCACGCCAGGTCATGAATGGTATGAACCATGGGCATGGCGGCCCGCGATGGAAGTTCGGCGGTAAAGCTGTGGAAAAGGTTGATATCCCGGCCGGCAAGTTTGCTCGCAACACGCACCAGCGAGGAATGCCTTGGCAGCAGGCGGCCCATTCGCCCGGCCACGGGAAGGTAAATGCTGAAAAGGTCCTGCGGAAGCTGTTGAATGAGTCCGGGGTCGTAATCAGGCATATTTTGCCATTGAGGGCTTAACATGAGTACAAAGCGGTGGGGGGTATCCATCGAGGCCCATGCTGCGACAATATTGCGCGCATGCTGCTCGGCCCCGGCAATATGCCGGGTAACGAGCGGGCGGGCATCAATGGCGATAATCACGTCAAGCCCTCCTGCTATGGAAAGGCTCCAACCCCTGCTGGCAGCCGCGCCAAGGGTAGCTGTGCCAAGGTCCATCGGAGGCCATCAGGATGGCTTGCTCTGCTGAGACTTGGCGATTTCATCCTTCTTTGCCAGGTTGGTTTCTTCGAGTACCTCATCCACCAAGCCGTAAGCTTTGGCCGCCTGGGCATCAAAATACTTGTCGCGTTCCTGATCTTCGGCGATGCGTTCGCGTGGTTGGCCGGTGAGGCGTGCGAGCAGGTCGGTAAGAGTTTCCTTGGTTTTAAGGATTTCTTCCGCCTGGATGGCAATGTCCGCCGCCTGGCCATAGATTCCGCCAAACGGCTGGTGAATCATGACTTTGGCGTGGGGCAGAGCGTAGCGCTTGCCTTTAGCACCGGCAGCGAGCACCACGGCGCCGCCGCTCATCGCCTGACCCACGCAAAAGGTGGCAACGTCGCACGTTAAGAACTTCATGGTGTCGTAGATGGCAAGGGTGTCGTCTACGGCTCCGCCGGGCGAATTAATGTACAGGTTGATGTCCTGATCCTTACGCAGCGATTGCAGGTACAGCAATCGCATGATGACGTTGGTGGCGGAGGCGTCGTTGATTTCTCCGATTAAAAACACCACCCGGTTTTCCAGCAGCATTTCGTCAACGGTCATTTGCCGCCAGCGCTGGTACTCCATGGCATTGCGGGTTGCAAATGCAGGCTGGTCGGCCGGCATCGGAGCCATGCGATCGAGTTGTGTGGGAATAGGCAAAATACTCTTGCCACGGGAATCGAACAAAGGCATAGATACTTCCTGTCTACGGCGCACCGCCCGGTGCGCAACCATGAATACATCATAAACAGTTATGGCTCAATGAGCCAGCGCCGATATTTTGCGGTTGTGTCAAGATGTCGGCCGGCGGGTTTGTTGTGGGGGGGTAAAGATGACTGTGGCGGCCGATTTATTCGCTTTGGCGTCCAATGGAGGCGAGTTTGCACCCATGCCCATTTGCTGCCTGTAAAGAGTATTCAGGGCGTAGATACTGTTGGGACGCGGTTTTTGGCTTGCTGGGCGGTTTTTGGGGTGTCCT
>JBMFVX010000078.1:13843-14083 GCA_049965775.1 Phycisphaerae bacterium | reverse complement strand
TACCAAGCGAACTGTTGGCGTAAGTCTGAGCACAATCACCCGGCAGATCAACCCAACATTGCGTGGATGGTTCGGCTACTTCAAGCATGCCGACCGACGGGCGATGCGGGAAATTGATGGCTGGGTAAGGATGCGATTGCGAAGCATCCTGCGGAAACGGCGTGACCGCCGGGGCCGGGGACGCGGCAGCGATCATCAGCGCTGGCCCAACACCTACTTTGCGCAGATGGGGCTGTTCTC
>JBMFVX010000078.1:0-13833 GCA_049965775.1 Phycisphaerae bacterium | reverse complement strand
AGCGTGTCAATCCATGAAGATGGTCCAATGACTGGAAAGCCGGATGCGGGAAATCCGCCCGTCCGGTTTGGCGGGAGGGGAGGACGCCGGTTCGGCGTCCTTTCCTACCCCGATCCAGCGCAGCCGGCTGACTGCCCGGAAAAATTGCCACGCCCGTTCCGTCCTTATGCGGGTTGGCGCTTTGGGATTGTTCGGGTGATGGCCTCCGGGCAAGCCCGGAGCTATTTGGGGCGGGTATGGCGGACGGTTTTTTTTGCGGAAAACCTGACGTGAGAGACCCGCTGCGGAGGAGGTGGGCGCAACCGTTAAGCGGTACGGTATACTTGGGTTTTTAATGCTGGAGTACGCATGTCGGCTATTGTGATATCCATAGGTGATGAACTGGTTTCAGGCCTTACCATCAACACGAACGCGGCGTGGCTTAGCCAGCAGCTTGCGAGCTGCGGCATCCGCACCCTCGAACATCTGACGGTTGGCGATGATGCCAGCGCCATCAGCATGACCATTCGCGCGGCCATGACGCGCTGCGACACATTAATCCTCTCCGGCGGGC
This sequence comes from Phycisphaerae bacterium, assembly GCA_049965775.1. GTDB lineage: Bacteria > Planctomycetota > Phycisphaerae > WQYP01 > WQYP01 > JABEVB01. Next base: position 13,280 of record JBMFVX010000078.1, on the reverse strand, counting down.
TAGGCCCCACCGAGGACGACTTGACCCGAGCGGCCCTGGCCGCAGCCTTGGACGAGCCGCTGGTGGAGGATGCGGCTGCCCTTGGCGAGATTGAAGTATTCTTTCGAAGGCTTCAAAGGCCTATGTCACCAAGCAACCGCCTGCAGGCCCTACGGCCTGCGAGTGCCAGATGCCTGGCTAATACGTGCGGAACGGCGCCGGGTATGGCACTTAGCCGCGGCAACACTGCTATTTTTGTGCTGCCCGGTGTACCACGCGAAATGAAAGCCATGTTCAGCCAGTGTGTGTCGCCGGAATTGGCGGCCGGACAAACCGAGCTTGTTGCAAGAACCATACAACTGAATACCGCCGGCGTGGGAGAATCGGTGCTGGGTGAGAGAATAGCCGATTTTATGAGGCGCGGCGCTAAACCGCGCGTGGGCACCGCGGTACACGATGGCATTGTTTCAATACGCGTATACGCCGAAGGCCGGCCGGTTGAAGTGGAAGCAACTCTCAAAAGAACGGCATTAGATATCGGCCAACGTTTGGGTGCATTGGTCTACTCGCGCGGCGACGTACCGCTGGAGCAAACCTGCATCGAGGCGCTGCGCCTGGCGAAGCAAACGGTTGCGACCGCTGAAAGCTGCACGGGCGGCATGGTTGCTGCGCGCCTTACCAATATTCCCGGCAGCTCGGCATGGTTTAAACAAGGATGGGTTACTTACAGCAATGCCAGCAAGGTGCATGAACTAGGTATTGATGAAGCAATTATTGCTGCCCATGGAGCAGTCAGTGATGAAACCGCCGTCGCCATGGCACAAGGGGCGAGGCTTCAGGCTGGGACCGACTGGGCTGTAGCCATTACCGGAATAGCCGGGCCCGATGGCGGCACGGCAGAAAAGCCCGTGGGCCTGGTGTACATTGCAATTGCGGGGCCTGCGGGCACACAAGTGTACCGCTACAACTTTGTCGGGGGCCGCGCGGATGTACGCCTGCGGGCAACGGTATCGGCTCTTAACCTGCTGCGGCTGCATGTGGTTGGTGCGGATGTGCACGCGGTGCTTGGATAATTGAGAATGCGGGTGGTTGCTGCACAGCTATTTACCGGATGGTGTGGGCAAATTTTACGCATTTGCTTGCGCTCGGGCATCGCCGGGTGGCACCCGGCGGTTACGCGCGGCGTACACGCGCATTGCCGCCAGCTATTTGCGGCGATGGGCGAGCGATTTTCGGCGGGGTTTATTTTGCTGCGGTAGAAGGTCACGCGCGAGTTTGGCGAGGGTTTGCTTTTTATCAGAGCCAAGCGGCTGCGTTAAAAAGGCCACCAAACGGTAATACCCCGGCAAAATCGTCTTGACCAACTGAAGTCCGCGCGGCGTAAGCTCGATGGTGTGCACGCGGCGATCTTCGCGCGAACGAACGCGCTGAACCAACCCGCTGCGCTGCAGGCCTATCAAAAGACCCGTCATGGTGGCGCGTGTAACGCCGCACATATCCGCCAACTGCGACGGACGGATACCCTTGTTTTCGCGCCACCATAATGTGGCGAGCACCGAAAACTTGCCGCGGCTTATGCCTTTGCGGGCAAAGCTGCGTTCAACCGTGAGCACCCACCCATTGACCAGATGCAGGAGTACGAGATAGCACTCAATGGCATCAGGCTGTGCCTGCGGATACATTTCCGCCAGCCGCAGCAGACATTCGTACTTCGGCAGATCCTTAAGATATATGAGGGGACGTTCCATACTGCGATGGTATGGGGGTTGTGCTTTAGCAGCAAGGCGGTCTGGCTGCTGCAGGCAGGGCAATGCAAAGGCGAACATGCCCCCCCATTTACACGTATAAGAATCCATAAGGACTCGCCAAGAAGTTTAACGTCTTTGCGAATGTAAGCAAAAACGCAGGATTTTTCTTACAAAATGGCTGGCCGCGCTTAACAGGCAGACACCAAGCGGTAATGTTTGTACACTATGCCCTTTGGCAAACCGGAGCGTAGCCTGCGACCCTCGCTCCCTAAGATGGAAACGACATAACACTCAATGAATACCACCCACAACGAATCCTCTGAAACATCAGCAAGCAGCCCACCCAACCGCTCGAATGCAGCGGTAGCCTTTCCTATAACGCCGCGGCCGTGGCTGGCCGAACGGGTTGTGGCGGGCGTGGGCCGCATTCCAGCGGCGGTTGGCCGGCAGCTTGATAAACTCGCAAATATGCCTGCACCCATTGGGCCGGTCGTGCGATTTTTCAGTTCGGTTAAGTTGGGGCTGGTGTGGCTGGGGCTTACCGCCATTTACATAGGTCTAGGGTCGGGCCTGCCACAGCTTCGCTCCTATTTTGATGTCAGTTCCATGGAGTATTTTGACGCGTGGCCCATGGTAACGCTCATGATATTGCTGGCCATTACACTCATGACGGTCACGCTTCGCCGAATACCGCTTACCCTCTTTAAGCTTGGCGTGTGGATGGTGCACACCGGCATTATTACGCTGCTTGTGGGCTGCTTTCTGTATTTCGGTCTTAAGCATGAGGGTTTGGTTCGCATTTTCATGCATCAAAGTGTAAGTCACTATTATGATGGAGCGGAGCGAGCCTTGTACCTTCGCGTAGACGGTGCCGGCGGCACAAGCGAGAAAACGCAGATTGTTCCGCTGCCGAGCTTACCCATTTTTGAAAAACGCACCGCCTCCAACGGCCATCCTTTGAACATCCCCGTGCCACCTGTGCTGCGCCCAAGCATGGGCAATGGCACCTCGGTAAGCATGCGCATCGTGGGTTATTACCCTTACAGCGAACTTGGCCCGGTAGCCGTTCCGCGTAAGCCGGGAGTACCGGCCAATCAGCCGGCCATTCAATTTAATTTAGGGAAAGGCTCGACGATCACGGGCGGGAAATGGCTATTTGGATCAAGCCCGCGCGGCCGCGTGATGGATACCGATCTCCCCTATGGAGTGGAGTACCTGTACCATCCGTCGGCACGGCGAATTCGTGATATATCAACGCCATTGCCCAGCTACGATGCGGTGATTGTCAAGATTCCAAAGCTGCACCTGAGGCGGGTGTATGCGGTAAAAAAAGGGCAGCCCATTGCGATCACCGGCTCACCGTATCTGCTGGTGCCGATCGGCCATCTGGATATGCCGATGCTGTCGCCGGGTTACCGCGGCGCGCACAGTCAGGCGTATGCGTTTCAGGTGCAACGTACCGATGCCAAAGGAATATTTAATTTTGTGCGCGTCGCGCTTTTCAGGTATCCGACGCGAACGCCGGACTTCATTTTTAACCACGGCCACCGCCAGTTGGTGCCCGACAAAATTGATCACAACCTTCACCTGCGGTATGAGGACGCCCGCCGAGATCAATTTTGGGTTGTGGAGCAGAGCGATGGCTCGCTGGAACTGATTCATCGCCATGCGGGCGGGCCTGTCAACATTCACAACGTGACTCTTGGCCAGCCGATACCGGTAAAAATACAGGCAGCCAATGCAACCATCCAGGCAAACTTTACGGTCATTAATAAAGCCAATGTGGTGCTGCGGCCGCGGTTAATTCCGAAAAGCGAGCGCCGGCCAAAAATTGAAAACACGATGAGTAAAAGCATTTTGGCTTTGGCGATTACCGAGGGCCGCGGCAAGCCGCGCATTGTTTACTTGCCGTTTCAGCAATTTGGTTTTTCCGGCGATTTGCCGGCCAAAGAGGTGAACATCCCGGGAATGGGCCGGGTGGGACTGGTGTTTTCGCAGGTGCGGCGCCCGCTGCCGGTGCGTATCAAACTGCTAAACTGTCAGGAGCTTTTTTATCCCGGCGGCGGTCATTTTCCGCGGGATTTTATAAGTACGGTAGAGATGACCAATCTTAAAACCGGCAAGAGCGAGCGGCACGTCATTCATTTGAATCACCCGGCCAAGGTGATGGGCCTTTCGTTTTTTCAGGCTCGTTTTGGCCGCGACCAAAACGGCGTGCCATTTACAGTGCTGGGGGTTGGCAACACGCACGGCTTCTGGGCATTGATTGCGGGAGCCGTGCTCATTATCTTTGGAATAGCGTATGCTTTTTATGTTAAGCCGGTACTGCTGAACATAAAGAAGCATCAACTGAAAAAAATGGCTGACGCGCGAACATCGCCGTCGGCCTGACGCCCGCTGGCCCTATGCCGCCATTTAACAGGAGTAAGTAAATGAACACACTGCTTAAACAAGTGCTGCCGGCGTTGTGCGCCGCGCTTTGCGTTGCCCTTTTGGCGAGACCCGTACGTGCCGTGATAAGCATTGACCAAGCGTCTCCCAAGGCACAGTTACCGGCAGGCCATCCGGCGATTGGCCCGAACTCTCCGATGGTGAATCCGCAGGCAATTCCGCTGAAAATGCAGACCACCGCTGAAATACAGTCACAAGATCGGACCGCTTTTAAAAAGACCATTATTCTCTCCGGCTTTCGGCTGCTGGCCGTTTACAACAAGGACGAAGTCAAAACGCTGGATAGCTGGGCAAGAGAGTCGCTGCATACCATTTGCCACTACGGTTCGATCAACGGGTCTGACTCGCTATATACCGTGCTTGACATGGCCCTGCGGCCCGAAGCGTGGACCAACCGCAACTTCATATACATTATGGCTATACCCATCCGGAAGGGACTGGAACAATTTGTGGCGGGCAAAAAGGAACAGCAACGATTGCTGGAGCAGGGCACGGTAAGCCCGGAGTTTTTGGCCCAGCCGCAGGTGGAGAAATATCTGCAGAATATTGCGTCACAATCGGTCTTGAACTCTTCGGTGGCTCAAATAAGCAACGCCATGGGAACATTTCAAGACCTCGGCAACGAACTGCTGATTGTGCCGCCCGCCCCCCCCGCCAAGGCAGGCGATTGGCACGAGCCGCTGGATCTTGCCGCCAACCTGGGGCGCATACCGAAAGACGCCCCACCCGATATAGCCAATCTTAAACCTGTACCGGGCTATACGCCGGCTCAGGCCAGCGGTATTTTTCTGGCGACGGCAAGATTTGTGCAGGCTTGGCGCAACAATGACGCCGCGGCGGCCAATCGTTACATCGCCCAGCTTACAAAATTGCTGCCTGCGGCCAATCCGGCGGCGTATCCATCAAGTTTCCGGCGTCATGTTGAAATCTGGTATAACCGTCTTTTTAACGGCACGATTGTGGGCGTGTTCCTCTATTTTGTTTCGCTTACGCTGTTTCTTATCGCTGCGGTTGGTGCATACCCCGCGGCCCGCAAACCCGCGATGGTGTTTTTTACACTGGCGGTGTTGGTGCACGCTTTGTTTATGGCGACGCGCTGGTGGCTTGCGGGACGTATTCCAATTCAAAACGAGTTTGAAAGCGTGTTAGGCTCGGCATTTGCTGGTTGCGTGATCGGCTGGTGTCTGGAAGTGTGGAAACGCAACAACCTCTTCGGCCTGGCCATGAGCTTTGTGGGCTTTTTGGCAATGACGGCCTGTTTTGTGGTGCCATTTGTGCTCGGCAAAAGCATCGGCGCCAACATCAGCCGGGTAGACGGCGTATTGAACACCTACTGGCTCTATATTCATGTAAACGTGGTGATAAGCAGCTACGCACTCATCGCGGCGAGTTTCTGCCTCGGCGTGCTTTACCTTATCACCAAGGCGTACTACAACCTGCACCCGGTAGAGGCATTTGCCGTCACCGGGTCCGGCGGTGCCGGGGCGGCAGCTCTCGCGGGCGGCGGCAGCGCGGCGATAGCTGCCACGCGGGGTGGAGGCACCGCCATCACGCCGGAGCGGCGTAAATTTTTGGAGCAGCTTGACAGCGCCAACATCGTGATTTTGCAGATGGCGTTCTGGTTTTTGGGAACGGGTATTATTTTCGGCGCCATCTGGGCAGACTTCAGCTGGGGGCGCCCGTGGGGTTGGGACCCCAAAGAAACGTTCGCTCTGCTTACCTGGATATTTTATCTCATCATTGTGCACCTGAGATTTGTGACACCCAAATACCGGCCTGATTGGACCGCGTGGCTGTCGATCGCAGGCTTTGCGGCCATGATGTTTAACTGGATCGGCGTAAACTTCTTTCTGGTGGGATTGCACAGTTACGCCTGATGCAACCGGTGCAAACCCGGATATTTCGCCCTAAAACTGAAGGAACTACAAAAATGCCTGTGTCACGCGATGCTGTAATGGCTGCCTTGGCAACCGTGCAGGATCCAGAAATTTTCAAAGATATTGTGTCGCTTGATATGGTGCGCGATGTCAACATCTGCGGCGCATCAGTCAAAGTTCGTGTGGAACTTACCACACCGGCGTGCCCTCTTAAAGATCGCATCCGCGAGGAAGTGACCACGGCGGTGAGGAGGGTTCCAGGTGTTGAAGCGGTGGAGGTGGAGTTGACCGCCAAGGTGCGCAGCGGCGCAGGGCCCAAACAACTGCTGCCGCAGGTACGCAACATTATCGCTGTAGGGGCGGGCAAGGGCGGCGTGGGCAAAAGCACCATTGCTCTGAACCTTGCGGTTGGGTTGGCGCTGCAAGGCGCCTCGGTAGGCTTGCTGGATGGCGATGTCTATGGGCCATCAATTCCCACGATGACGGGCATTGGACAACGCAATCCACAGCTTAACGGCGAACGAATTATTCCATTTTCAATTGGCTCGGCCGAGGCTGTTATAAAGGTTATGTCCATCGGTTTTATCGTGCCGCCGGAGAAAGCCCTTATCTGGCGCGGCCCGATGGTGCACGGGGTTATCCGGCAATTTATTGAACAGGTGGAATGGGGCGAACTGGATTATTTGATTGTAGACCTTCCGCCCGGCACCGGCGATGTTTCATTGACGCTGGCGCAAACCATCGCTCTTACCGGCGCGGTTATTGTGGCAACGCCGCAGGAACTGGCCCTTGCCGACGCCCGCCGCGCCGTTCGGATGTTTCAGCAATTGGGGGTGTCCATTTTGGGCGTGGTTGAAAACATGAGCTACTTTATCTGCGAACATGGCACGACGTACGACTTGTTTGGGCGCGGCGGCGCGGCGGCGATGGCCCAAAACATGGGACTCCCCTTCCTGGCGGAAATTCCAATTGATGCTCGTATGCGGCAATTCGCGGATTCGGGCGAGCCATTCGCCAATTTTGCGGTGGATGCCCCGAGCCGGCAGGTACTGCTTACGCTGGCTCAAAAGCTTGCGGGCCAGGTAAGCGTTCGTAACCTTACGAAGCCCGCAGGTAAGGAAGTTAAGCTGGAAATCAGCGGTTAACTGCCAAAAAGCAGCTGGTTTTATGCACTTGTGCCATCAACGCACGGCCCATAAAATGCCCGCTAAAAGGATAATCGTTATCCTTACATAGCCTTAACGCAATGTTAACATTGATGGGGTGTAATTCCTGACAAGTCCACTGCGGATGAAGCGCTGGAGTTCGGTGCTGCCGGTGGTGGTGGTGGTTTATCAGGAAAGGATTTAAACCATGTTCAGTCGTATTGGCAAATTACTCAAAGTCGCGGTGCCGGCCTTGGCACTTGCCGTAGTCGGCGGCAGCATCGCGCGAGGCGTGGAGATTTCGGGAGCTGGCTCCACGTTCGTGTACCCCATCATGCTCAAATGGATGGCGGCGTACGAACAAAGCCATCCGAATGTCAAGATTGATTATGAGGCCATCGGTTCGGGCGGCGGTATCCAGGGCTTGATTAACAAGACGATTAATTTCTGCGGCTCGGATGCCTACATGAGCAAGTCGCAGATGAAGCAGGCGGGCGGCGTGCTGCACATGCCGGAAGTCGCCGGCCCCGAAGTTATGAGCTACAACCTGCCGATGGTGCACCAGCAACTGGTTTTTGACGGTAAAATAATCGCCGATATCTATCTGGGTCGCATCACAAAATGGAATGATCCCCGCATTGAAAAACTTAATCCGGGCGTCAAATTGCCAAACCTGCACATTCTGGTTGCTCACCGTTCAGATGGTTCGGGCACCACGTTTATTTTTACAGGCTATCTTTGCAAGGTAAGCCCATCTTGGAAGACCCAGGTAGGACAAGCCACGTCAGTTAACTGGCCGGTGGGCCGTGGCGGCAAGGGCAACCCCGGCGTGGCCGCTTTGATTGACAAAACCAAAGGAGGCTTGGGCTATCTCGAATACGCTTACGCTATCCAGGGGCATTTCCCGGTGGCCAAACTCATCAACAAAGATGGGTATAAAGTACAACCATCCATTGCTTCGGTGATTGCAGCGCAGAAAGCGGTGCTGGCAAACCTGCCAGCCGATCTGCGTATCCATATCATCAATCCTTCCGGCGCGAAGTCGTATCCGATTTCGGGTTTCACCTATTTGATCCTGGCAAAGGACCTTGGTTACATGAGTCATGCCAAGGCTGAAGCTACAGTCAAGTTTATCCACTGGATCTTGACTAAAGGCCAGAGTTACGCCAAAGAGCTTGACTACATCCGCCTTGGCCCGGCCATGCAGAAAAAAGTTCTCGCCAACCTTGCCAAGGTGCGATGGAAGGGCAAAAAGCTCTCGTACTGATTAATCGAAGTTTATGCAGACGGCGGTGTTGGCGAACCGCGGCTGCCACGGTACCTTAGGGGTTCCCGGCCACAAGGCTGGGAACCCTTATTGGTTTTTGGTTTGGTGTGAATGAGTATTGACAGCTTAACCCCTGACACATCCGCACCGACCAATCGTCGGCGCCGCATATTACGGGAGATATTTGACCGTACGATGGCCGGGCTTGCGATCAGCGGTGTGCTGGCCATGTTCGGCCTGCTGGCGCTGATTTTTCTGGTGCTGCTTGATGGCGCCTGGATGGCCATCAGCCAAATTGGTTTTCATTTTTTTACAAGCTCAGTCTGGGACCCGGTTCACGACCACTACGGGGTGCTGGCGTTTGCCTACGGCACAGTGCTGACAACTCTTATCGCGCTGCTGTTGGCGGTTCCGGTCAGTATAGGCACCGCGGTTTTTATTGTACGCATCGCCCCACGCTGGCTCTCCGGGCCGGTGTCATTTTTAGTGGAGCTGCTCGCCGCAATTCCCAGTGTTGTCTATGGCCTATGGGGCGCATTTGTCATGTCTCCGTGGCTGCAGAATTATCCCGAGACGTGGCTTTACAATACACTGCATAATATTCATCTTATTAAGTTGGGGTATTATCCGGGCAGTACGCCCAAGTATCCGCTGCCGGAATACTTTCCGGCCAATCTTGTTCATGGGGGGCCTTCCGGCACTGATTACCTCGCGGGCGGTCTTATTTTGGCGATCATGATTCTGCCGATTATCACGGCCATCACGCGCGACGTACTGCTGCAGTTTCCGGACTCGATTGAGCACGGAGCCTATGCTTTGGGCGCCACGTGGTGGCAAACCACATGGTTGGCCATCAACTATTGCCGTGTCGGCATTTTTGGCGCAGCCATGCTGGGCATGGCGCGAGCCATCGGAGAGACCATGGCAATTATCATGGTCATTGGCAACACCGATCGCATCTCGTCGAGCTTGTTTGCGGGCGGTCAAACGCTTACGGGTGTATTTGTCAACGAATTTCTTGAGGCTGATCATCCGATCTATGTCAGCGCTATGATGTATGTGGCACTGACGCTGCTGGTAAGCGCCCTGCTGACCACGCTGGCAGCACGTTTTATGATCAATCGCATTGGCACGCGACACGCGAGTGAGGAGTAGGCTATGCCGGGCGATCTTGCCAAAGAACCTGCAAATCTCTCACCGATGCCGGGCGGCCAAAACGAATTTCGTCGGCCGGTGGAGTTCAGGGCGATGGGCCGGTCTGGTCTATGGCGCCGAATTGTTAATGTCAGCGCAGTTGTGGTTTGTACCGCTTCAGCGGCTGCTGCGCTATCTGTGCTTTTTTTGATTTTTGGGTACATGCTCTTTGAGGGCGTACGTTATCTAAATCTCGACTTTTTCACGCGTTTGCCGCTGGATACGCCCATGGGCATGCGCAATTCAATCGTGGGAACATTGATATTGGTTGGCTTGGCGAGCGCAGCAGGCGTACCCATAGGCATGCTCTGCGGGATTTACCTCGTTGAATACGCCCGCAAGGGGTGGTCTTCCGATATTGTTCGTATTGTTTTGGATGTGTTGGCCGGTACACCCACCGTACTTTTAGGCGTACTGGTCTACACGGTTATGGTAGTCCATCACCATGGCAAGCAGCTAACCGGCTTCATGGGGACTTTTTTAGATATCGTGCAGCATGTACAGGCGTGGGTGGGTATTCCGCGGCATTACTCGGGCTGGGCTGGCGGTGTAGCCTTGGCGTTTATTATGGTGCCGATCGTGGCGCGGGCATCGGAAGAAATGCTGCGCTTGGTACCCCGCGCCCACCGCGAGGCTTCCGCAGCGTTGGGCGCGTCTAAAGCTGAAACATTGGTCAGGGTAGTTCTGCCGGCGGCCATGTCGGGCATTGTCACAGGCATCCTGCTGGCGGTGGCGCGTGTAGCCGGTGAAACCGCCCCGCTATTCTTCACATCGTTCGGTAACACCGCCATGACTTACAACCCAAGCGATCAGATGGATTCATTGCCGGAGCGTATTTACTTCTACAGCCAGTCGAGCGTGCCGAGCCAGGTGCACCAGTCCTGGGCCGCAGCGCTTGTTTTGGTAAGCATGATTACGATATTCAGCGCTGCAATGCGATTTGTAACCCGCAAGCGGCGCGTTAAGACCCACTGAAGATGTAAGCCTCTCTCACCCGTGCGGCCGCCCCTTCGCCAGCCTTTATACAAAGCCACTGCGGTAATGCACAGCTGTGTTTTGACGCCGGCTCCTGCTGGATTACACTACCTGCATGTTCGATTTGGTAATCAGCCAACCGTTGGTGGCCGGCCATGTCGGGTTCGATTCAACTGACCGCATTTGGAGTCCTCGATGAGCCAGCCATGCGATGCGCAAAGCCATAGTTTCACATCAGCCGCCTCTGATGTCGGCAACGCGGCATATCCTTCCAGCATACTTACGGCTGGAACACCCGCGCCGAATTTTTCCCTGTCGGTGGAAGTGGGAAAAAACGTAGAGCTGAAAGATTTTCGCGGGCGACCGGTGGTGTTGGCATTTTACCCGGCGGACTTCAGCCCCGTTTGCGGCGATCAACTTGCGCTGTACAACGAAGTGATCGAGGATTTTGACGCCTATAACGCCCAGCTTCTGGGTATTTCGGTTGACAGCGCTTTTTGCCACAAGGCATATGCCAAGAGCCGCTCGCTCGATTTTCCACTGCTGGCAGATTTTCATCCCAAGGGGCACGTTGCACGACTCTATGGCGTGTATCACCAGGATTGGGGCGTAGCGCAGCGAGCATTATTTGTGATTGATGCGTCAGGCATTATCCGGTGGAGTCACCTGGCCTCGATGGACGTAAGTCCCGGGGCGGATGGCATTTTTGCGGCGCTTGCCAAGCTTTAACCGCAGCTTACAGCAGCAGCTTCGGCTGCCAATGTGACAGGCAATCGTTGGGGATACATGATGGCACACAATCTTCCGCTGACGCCACGGCCGGCTTTGACTCCACCGATAAACGATCAGGATCATTCTCTTGGGCCTATTGATGCACCAGTGCAACTCGTTATGTTCGGTGATTATGAGTGTCCGCACTGCCAAGCCGCAGAGGCCAACGCACAAGACCTTCTTCGGATGTATCCGCAAAACATTCGCTTTGTATGGCGACACTTTCCACTGGCCAAGGTTCATCCGCTGGCGCGGCACGCTGCACTCGCGGCGGAAGTTGCCCATGCCAAAGGACTTTTCTGGCAAATGCACGCCCTGCTATTTTCGCGAAGTCCACAACTCGCACGCGATCACTTAACCCACTACGCAATTGAACTCGGACTTGACCCGGCGGCATTCTCCGCAGCATTGGACGATCCAACACTTTCAGCGACTCTGCAGCAGCATATTAAGAGCGGGGTGCAGAGCGGCGTCAATAAAACACCCACGTTTTACATACAAGGACTGCGATTCAATGGCACTTACGATATCGCGTCGCTTGAACCCGCGGTGCTGGCCGCTGCGGACATTGCCAACCCACCGAAAACAATTCCGCCGCCAGATGCCAATACGCCTCCTGCATTGTCCATGACGGAACCACGCAAATGACGCACCTGCTGCTTTTTATCGGCGGATTGCTGGTCCTCTTGCTGGCCGCGGTGGATATGCTCTGGACCGCCTTTTTGGAAGGCGCGGGACCGCTCACCAACTACCTCTACCCCCGAATGGGGTACCTGCTTCGCCGCGTTCGGCTCCGCACTGGGCTGCGTGTTCAGCGTATCGCCGGATTGTTTGTGGTGCTTATGAGTTTGACGCTTTGGACAAGCTTGGTTTGGCTGGGCTGGACGCTCATTTTTACCTCGGCGCCTTTGGCCGTGGTTAACGCGACAACCCACCAGCCCGCCGGCATTTGCAGCCGGATTTATTTTACGGGTTACACCATCTTCACACTGGGGTTGGGCGATTATGTGCCGCAGGGCGGAGTTTTTAAAATTGCGACTGATCTTGCCACCGGCACCGGATTCGTACTGTTTGGGCTGGCTTTGGCATATCTGGTGCCGGTTATCAACGCCGCCACGCAAAAGCGGCAAGTGGCGCTGAACATCTGGTGCCTGGGTCACTCACCGGCGGATATTATTATTCGCAGCTGGAACGGCGCTGACACCAGTTCGCTGGCACCGCACTTCGCCTCGCTGGTGTCCAGCCTTACGCTTCTTGCTGAAAGCCATGTCACATATCCAGTACTTTATTTTTTCTTCGCGACCCGGCGCAGCGCCGCCATAGGCCCGAACATCGCCATTATTGACGAGGTCATTACCGTGCTGGAATGCGGTATGGCGGACGGGTGCAGGCTTGATCTGCCTTCGCTCGGCGCCGTGCGCCAGGCTATTACCGAATATCTTGAGACGCTGCGTAACACGTTTGTGGTTAAACCAACCGAATTGCCGCCCGCGCCAAAGCTTGCGGAATTGCGCGAGGCGGGCATACCGGTAGCCTCCGATGAACTCTTTGCCAAGGCAATTGCGAGTATGCATGAAAGGCGCACACTGCTGCTGGCCCTGACGGTACGCGAAGGTTTTACATGGAACGACGTATGGCCCAGCCACTAAGAGTCTGTCCAAGTAATCGCCGGGTTGCGACGGTATGATTTTTGACACGCCTCAAAAAGCCGTGGTGCCAACATACCTGCCGCAGATGGTACTCCAGAAGGCCGTGCAGCAGAGCAGGGCCAAAAAGCATGCCGCCCTGCGGGGTGGCTCTGAAATGCCCCGTCTCGTTTGTTGTCGGATCTCGCAGAGTCATATTTAGAGTCGGCTCGATCCTCCGCCGCGTA
>JBMFVX010000077.1:0-14108 GCA_049965775.1 Phycisphaerae bacterium | reverse complement strand
ACGGATTCCTAAAAACGGCGCCATTGTATCCTTAACGCCAAAAGCCCCCTTGTCCAATTCCGACTGAAGCAAGACATATCCAAAATGCTCTCCGGCTTGATCAATGGGTTGGAAAATCGGAAGGCGTGAGCGATTTTCGCCGACGGGCGAAAAAATAGAGCAGGTGAATGGTTGAACAGGAGATCAGGAGAGCCAATAAGGCTGGAACAAAATGCTGGCTTCGGCCTAGGTGGAAACCCTCACCTGCGGTCACCTGTTCGCCTGTTCACCTGTTCAGAGCCATTTTTGCCGCAGGCAAAATGCAGCGACGGGCCGACTGCCTGAAGCCGCATTGACGTAGGGGACGCCCTTGGCCTTCATGTTCGAAAATCGTGATGGGTACAAGAAGGCAATTAAGTTCGCTGATCAGATGCTCATTGCGACTTCTGAATTTCCAAACGTTTTTTTCTTAATCCAAGTTAATTGTGAGTCTGTTTCTATTGCCGCTTGGTTGACAGCACAATGCCCGGCGCTATAGCGTTGCGGCTTTGGCGGTGCTTTACTGGCGAAGGCAATATGGCAATGGCATTACCTCTTGCGTACTTTATTGAAACATTCAGCCCCTTTATTGTGCGATGGGGCCATACAAACTTCGGCATAAGATGGTATGGCACCGCATACCTGACCGGTTTTATTGTCGGGTACCTGCTGCTGCGCAAATTGGTGCGCGAAGGCCGTCTGCAACTGCCGCTCGAAAAGCTGATGGACTTTGTGCTTTTTGTCGCCATTTTTGGCGTGGTGATCGGCGGACGGCTAGGTGAAGCCGTGCTGTATCGGCCGCACATGTTTACCGAGTTTACGAGCAGCTTTCCGTATTGGCAGCTTTTGGCGCTGCAGGATGGAGGCATGTCGGCTCATGGCGGCATTATCGGCGTGCTGGTCGCCACCTGGATTTTCGCACGGCGCAACAAGATCAACTTCCTTAACCTGATTGATGGCGGGGCCATGGTGGCTCCCATAGGCATTGGCTTTGGCCGCATCGCCAATTTTATTAACGGCGAGCTTTATGGCCATGTATGGCATTCGCCCTGGGCGTGGCAGTTTCCGTCGGAACTGATTTATCCTCCGCAACTGAAGATAGAGCCTACGATTAAACCGGGTGCCGTAAGCCATCTCGCCGAACAGGTGCTGGCGCGACATCCGAATTTGGCACCGCAAATGGCCACACCGGAATCCATGCGTATGACGCTGCTCAACATGGCCCGTGATGGCCATCCGTTTGTGGTGGCGCAGTTGCGGCATATTCTGCCGCCGCGAATTCCATCGCAGCTTATCGAGGCCTCGCTTGAAGGTTTGTTGCTGTTTATTATCTGCTGGTGTATTGGCCGTTACTGGCGCAAGGCCGGGATGGCCAGCGGAGCCTTCGCGGTGTTTTACCCCATTATGCGCATCATCGGTGAGCAGTTCAGGGTTGGCGATCAGCCGAAACGTATCTTCGGTCACTGGATAAGCCTGGGCATTATTTACAGCGTTCCCATGCTGATTTTGGGCCTCGTATATTGGATATGGATGATGCGTCGCCCCGCACCACAACCTGCACCGGCAACCGTGCCGGCCGCGACCGCTTCGCGAAATCCGCCGATGCAAGCGGTTGAGCGTGGGGCTGGCACCGGCACTGGCCCTGAGGAAAAGTAAGGTATACCGTCATTATTCTGCGTCTTCGGTGGCGACTTCATCGAGCACATGCTCGGCAACAAAAATCGGTACGTTGCTGGCGATACCCAAGGCGATTGCGTCGCTGGGGCGGCTGTCTATTTCGATGGTTTGGCCGTTTTGGCGCAGCACCAGCGATGCGAAAAATGTATGGTCTTTAAGATCATGTATAACGATGCGTTCAAGTGTGGCGCCAAGCCGTTCGATAACATTGGCCAGCAGTTGATGCGTCATGGGACGGGGGACGGGTTCCCCTTTTAGGCGGCTATCTATGGCGCGGGCCTCGGCGGGGCCGATGACAATGGGCATGGTGCGCTGACCATCAACCTCTTTGAGAAAAATAAATTGCTGGTCCGACAGGTCGGAAATGAGAATGCGCTTAAGTTCCATCTGCACGGCCATGGCAATACTCCGCGTAAACCACGACAGCTCTTTGGCTCGCAAGCCGTCGCCGGGCCATCGCCTGAACCACCTCACCCAGCAGACAGGCTGCACCCTTTGACGCTTTAGTATAGCAGAAACTGTGTTGCTTCAGTCGGAAATGGAGAATCCTATGCTTGATATCTCTACTGAGGCGCTTACGGTTCGGACACCTGGTGGAACCAAAATGAACGATGTAAATACGCACGGCTTGTAGCGACAGGACATGATTTTTGCCTTGCCAAGCATGCGATGCCGCGAATCTCTTAAGCGAGTACAAGTGTGCAACCGGCCGAACCGAACCGTACTGTATGCGCCGGTAAGTATTGTCGGATTCTGGCTGAACCAGCACACCAAAAGATCGCCGGTTTGCGTTGCTGCGCTACTTTACTCTTGTTTGGACGATGCCGGGCGTGGCGCGAACACAAAACGCTGGTACACATAGCCGATTGCGATAAGGCTAAGTCCCAAACCCACCAGCGACAACACCCGCAGCAGGCTTTGGAGGTGTGCAGTATCTATTAAAAATACCTTGGCAACTGCCAGCAGCAATATCACGAGCGATGCGTACTGCAGTACCGTCCCATGTACAAACGCTGCAAGCAGCGCCAATCCAATGCCAAGCACAATCCAAAGCACTGAATAGGCGTATAGTTCGTGTTGGCTCGTCGCGCCCGCATAGAGCGTGCTGCCATGAAAAGCTGATCGTACAATTAGATTCGTCATAATAAAAAGACAAATGACCGCTCCGGCTGCCATGGCCTTTGCGGCGCGTCGTTCATCCCTGCGGTACATTAAGTATGCCAGAATAGCGCCCAGTATGGTTGGCAGCCCATACACGGGCAGAAGCGTTCCAAGCCCCAATAGTCCTTGCACAGCAAGGTGGTCGAACATCGGGTTAAAGAACGCGCCGGTTGCAATGACCGCTAGCCACATGCCCAACGATCCCAATGCATTTGCCATTGAGGCACGCAGAACCGCAGTTTCGCGATGGGCCGATAGTTTCAGGCCCAGTGCTGCTGCCAACAGCCAAACGGGATAAAGCCCCCGCTCCAGCAGGCTGCCGAAGGTATGGCTCCATCTTATTGGATGAAAGGCATGGCGCAGCACCAGCATGCCGCCGACGAGCGCCACTGCAATCGCGGCAAATTCCAAAAGGTAACTTAACGATGAAACGTCATCCTCAGGTTCGCCGGCAATAAGGCGGGCGAGGGCCAGCAGGCATGCCGTGCCGGTATAACCGCCGACGATCCAGTTGTACCAGGGTGATGGATTAATCGGGTAGGAGAATATCGCCGGGTTAGCACATAGGCGCACCAGCACAACCAGCGTCAGGGCAATAGTAGCAACCGCAAGTTCCATTCCGCCGAGCCACCGCCAAAGCAAAACCAGCAGAGGCACCTCTACCGCTAAAGTCAGTGTGCATGTGGCGTTATTCAGCCAGAGTACGATAGCGAGGGCCACAAACCCCGCCGCGCCCACCAGCAAAGCCCGCAAGGGGGCACTGCCCTTAACCTGCATGTAGCTTCCGACCGTCCAAGCGCTTAAGCCGTATACCGCGGCAATGCCCGCAGCCACGAGTGCCCAGGTGTTTCGCGGCTCAAAGCCATGGCTCCACAACCCAATAAGCAAGGTCGCTGCCGCACCAATCACCGAAAACCACGCCCACAAATTAGCCCGCGGTGCCCGCCACATGCATGCGTAGCCACCAAGGCCAAACAGACCGCCAAAAATTTCAAGCCAGATATGTAACTGGTGCAGGCGAACGCCGACCGCGACTTCAATGCCAAGCCCATTACCCCATTTCGGCAAAAGGAGTCCATCGGTCCAGTGCACGGGAGGCCCGACCAATTGCCATGTCCACAGGCTCAGCATCGTAATACTCAAACCTAGAGCGAGCCAGGCCAGGGCATGCATATTGTTGCGTAGACGTGCCACCAGCATAGCACCGGCCGTCAGCAGCGCAATAAACGACCATTGCAAGTTGCTAAACCCCTCTTCCTTTAGCAGCCAGCCGGAGGCAAGAAAGCTTAATACACCGCCCATCAAGGCCAAAGCATGCCAGCCATCGCTAAAAACGCCAAAGCCATCAGCGCCATCCGGTGAATCTGTCTGTTGGCCGGCCAAGGCTGCTATCAACAGCGACACGGCGGTTGCCAAAATAAAAAGGCCCAACACAACGGCGTCAGTCCCTTGAGGCTTGAAGCATAGCAGCCAAAGCACGACCCAAAAAAACGCTGCCAAGCCAGTTAATACGCTTACCAAAAACCATCGCTTGCGCCAGCCAGCGAGCAACAGGCCAACTTGCAGCAACAATAAGTAAAGGAATAATCCGCTTGCATGGGGATGCGATGTGGTCAAAAGCAGCGGCATAAAAAAGCCGCCTAAAATCCCCAACACGGCCACCAGCATGCCGACTTCCAGCGACAACCCAACGGCCAGTGCCGTCCAGAGGGCTAATAGTACAAACGCTACGGTAGAGTTTATAAGATGATAAAGACTTGCGGCCGCTACCACGGCGGCGTACACCACACTGACGCCTGCCGCCAACAAGCCTTGGCCGGTGAAGTTTGATGAGCGCCGTACCAACATGCCTGCTGCCAGAAGGCCGACGCCAAACAGGCAGCCGAGAATGACACGCACGGGTGGGCTTAATATGCCGCTGTCAAAGGTGTACTTCAGCAGAAAAATGCCGCCCAGTGCCAGTGCAATAGCGCCAATGGCGATAGCAGCCCGCGCGGCAAATGCCGATGACTTGTCGCCCGGATATGTGGCCGGGTGTTGTGGATAGCCTGTGAGATTATCCGCAGGTACAGAGGGGCGGTCGCGAGTGCTTTGCGCTACCGAGCTTGCTGCCGGTTCGACCGCAGGCTTTTGTGGCGGCCGGATGTAAAACGGCGCCTTGGGTGAGGCAGCCGCAGACGCAGGGCTGTTGGCCGGGCGTGGTGGAGTTGGTGCCGCAACGGTTGGGGCGGCTTGTGCTTCGGGCTTGCTGTCGGCGACAACCGCCTGAGCTAGGCGTACTTGATCAATTTGGCCCTGCATGGCTTGTAAACGAGCCACAAGCCGGCGATTGCTGCTGGACAATCTAATAACGGCGACGAGCAAGCATGGCACCAGAATAACCTCCGCCACCAGCAGCACAACCAAGCAGGTTCCAAGGAAGTCAATGAAGTCCATTGTGATGTTCCCTAACATGCCGGACGAAACAACACTAAGTATGAGCGACTGCGAAAGATTATATCGCCACCTAAGCAATAAAGCAGACAACGCGGGACTGCGCGAAGCGTGGATGGAGAAAGTAGAGATTGCATATGCCTTGGCTT
Source organism: Phycisphaerae bacterium (assembly GCA_049965775.1). Lineage (GTDB taxonomy): Bacteria > Planctomycetota > Phycisphaerae > WQYP01 > WQYP01 > JABEVB01. The sequence continues at coordinate 8,670 of JBMFVX010000077.1, read as the reverse complement.
CGATGTAGTATTTTCAGGCGGGGGAAAGCGTACCTTTTGGTGGCGTCCAGCACTTTGGCTGCGCCGTAGCAAACAACGCATTGAAGTTTACGGGCCGTTTTAAAGGAGCGGTATCATGAAGAAGGAACTTCGTCGTATAGCACCATTACGGGCGGGCGTAGTTGTAGCAATCCTCCAGGGTATCTTGGGTATTATTTTTGCGGTGCCCATGTTTTTAATTGCATCTCTGGCAACCTTGGCGGGGCCCAACCATCCGGGAGCCAGCGGCCAGGCTGCGGTTCCCGTGATCTTTACCGGGGTATTTATCCTTTTTGTACCGCTTATTTATGCAATAATCGGATTTTTAACCGGGTTATTAGGAGCGGCTGTTTACAATCTGGTGGCCAAATGGACGGGTGGTTTTGTTGTGGAAGTACGCGATCTTCCAGAACAGTTCCCGGCACCGGTACAGGAATTTCCGCTGCAATAGCAACCGGTCAAGCTATAACAAAGTGGTGAGGCTGCGCCGGGGCATAGTTGCCAAAAATAAAAAAGCTAACTTTATCTGCGCAGCCTGCGTGGCTGTGGTTCAGGGGCTTGCGCAAAGCAGATTGCCAACTGTGCGTTGCTATCTGGCTGTCACAGGAATGTCACGGGATAGCGGCCTCGATAAGGGCCTGAGTTTTCCGGTATGCCGTGGCCAAAGAGGCAGGCACACTCTGGGGCGTCCAGATTCAGATCGGCAAGCAAGCAAGTCAGCAAGCTTGGAATGTGGACATCCTTGCCTGCCGCGCGAGTTGCTTACGCCATCGGTTATGCCTGGGGAAGCGACAGAGCATCACGGGCATATATTAGTATGCAGTCGTAAAAAGCTCTACGTCGTGGGGAGAGTATTGCAGTGCTTTGTTCGTACTATACCTGGTGGGCATAATTATTGGTTCTCGCGCGGTGCTGCGGCGCAACGGGGGGGCATCCCGGCAGCGTTGTCGCTGGCCGAAGCGGAACGCGTTGCACTGGCCGCATGGCTCATCGTAAGGCGACGCCCAGTTTTGCGTCAAATATTGGCCACGTGCAGGATAGACAAATTAAAACTATGCTATGAATCAAGGAAAGTATTGTGACTCGCCCGGAGAGAAGGGCTGCCGGATAATTGATCAGCCCGTTTTCTGTTATCATTCAATAGTTATGGATAGTTAAGATGAGTTTATCGAGGCTTTTATGAATGCATCAGGGCCGGTAGATCGTCGTGCGATTCTAACGTTGATTGGAAATACGCCAATGATCGCGTTGCGTTTTGCTCGCGAACAAATCACATTGCATGCCAAATGCGAATTTCTTAACCCCAGTGGAAGCATCAAGGATCGTTTTGCCAGAGCTGTACTATTGGATGCCGAGCAACGCAGGCTCTTAAAGCCTGACTCTATTGTATTGGAGTGCAGCAGCGGTAACACGGGGATCGCGCTGTCCATGGTGGGCGCCGCAATGGGGTATCGAGTAGCAATTTTGATAGACGATAGCGCCAGCAATGAACGACTCTGGCTGATGCGCCAGTTTGGTGCCGAAGTGTTGCCCTTCAAAGGCAAAGGGCAGTACCGGGTTGGCATAGATATGTCGTACGCAATGGCCGCCGCTGACAGCCGTTACTTCCTGCCGCGCCAGTTTGAAAATCCATTGAACTTGGAAGATCACGAAAAGACCACCGGGGAAGAAATTCTCAAGCAGATTGCCGGGCCGATTGATGCATTTGTGACCGGTTATGGAACCGGCGCGACGCTTGCCGGGTGCGGCCTGGCCATTAAACGGCGGTGGCCGGGTGCGCAAATTATTGCCATGGAGCCGAAGGAGCAGGCCTTGCTGGCTGGCGAAGCTCCCTGTTGTCATAACATTGAGGGCGTTGGTGATGGATTCATTCCGGCGCTGCTTCGGCAGGCTCCGTTGGATGGCCATGTTAAGATCAGCAGCAAAGATGCAATTGCTATGACCCGAAGGCTTCAGCGCGAGTTTGGGCTGCCGGTTGGAATATCGTCGGGCGCAAATGTTGCGGTAGCATTGGACCTTGCCGCTAAGCTTGGCTCGCATGCGTCGGTGGTGACACTGCTATGCGACCGTGCCGAGCGATATTTTAGTACGCCGCTATTTAACTTGCATGAAACTGCGCCGACACAAGTTATTGGCGACGATGAAATGAAGACCAAGGGCAGGTCGTAATTTCGGGGAGCCTGTCCGGGTACCGGCTGGGATTGCGATGAGGCTGAAATGGATCGTGTGCGCGGCGGATGAGCGAGCTGACTCTAAAGATGAGTCGGCGTTATTCAGTAAGATCAGACGCTGCATTTTGGGCTTATCTCGCGGCACGGCCCGTCGGATTACCATCTGTGCCAGGTGAGCCTGGAGTGCCGCTTCTTGCGGCGTGCTAAAATGACCTCATCGCAAAACGGCAGGAGCTGCCAATAAATCGGGCTTTAGGCCTCGCCGGGCTGCTGTGGAATGGCTTGCCATGGGCTGCAAGTTGGTTACCACCGGCAAGCCGGCGGCGCAATAGGGAGGGTGTCATGCGTGCGGGCCGCAACAACTGCAATCCAGTGCCGCCCGGAAAATTGGCAGACTCAACAGCACAACAATAAACAGCAGCTGCTCGGACCTTCTCCTTGATGAAAATGTCTAAAGTGGAATATACTTTAAAGTAATTGCGGCAAGTCAAGCTTGGGCTTGTGTTCACGGTTGCGCAGCAGGATGTTGTAAAATGTCGAAAGGCTTCCAGCGGGTAAACCTTGCTACCAGGCCAACCGACACCATCAATGGTCAATTTAAAGTGGGGCTAGTTTACACCATTCAGGAGGCAGGCGAATTCGCGCCTTATGCCTGTGCTAGCTTACACAACGGCTGCGACAACCAGAAGATCGGGTGGGTTATTCTTGTGAACTATGGTGTCGTAAGATTTGCGTAAAGATTGCAAACTGCAAGCGTGCAAAAATTTTATAGGAGTGCATTTATGCATGGCGACCAAGACGAAAAAATGAATGAGTTGAGTTCTATACCTGACTCGACTGGTACGGGGTCTTTGTCACGTCGCACGTTTCTCGCAGTTACGGTGGCGGCTGCCGTGGCTTCGCGGGGTGGTGCATTGCAAGCCGCTCCCCCCTCGACAGAAGCTAAATGGATATGGGACAGCCACCCCGGACCTACTAACACATGGATGTGTTTTCGCCATACGTTGAATCTTGCGAGCAAGCCTCACCGTGCGATGGCAAATATTGCCGTTGATTCAAAGTATTGGCTCTGGATTAACGGCAAGCTGGCGCTGTTTGAAGGCGGACTCAAACGCGGTCCGCGTCCGGGTGAAACCTATTTTGACCAATTAGATTTGGCGCCTTTTCTCACGGCGGGGAAAAACACCATCGCTATTTTGGTCTGGTATTGGGGAAAAAGCGGCTTTTCACATGTAAGCAGTGGTCAGGGCGGACTTTATTTTGATGCTGATATTGATGGCATGAAAGCAACCAGCAGCCGCCATTGGAAGGTGCTGCCGCATCCGGCCTACGGCCCGAGCGATCCACCGACTCCCAACTACCGGTTATCAGAATGGAATGTTCACTTTGATGCCCGTAAGGATATAGCGGATTGGATGCAACCTGACTTTGACGATTCTACGTGGTTGGTGCCGACGGAAAAAGGTGGGGCTGGGGATAAGCCTTGGGGGCCGCTCAAGCCACGACCGGTGGCCTTCTGGAAGCACACCGGGATTCAACCTTACGTCAACAGCGCACGCATTGCGGCGTTAAAACCTGGAGAATCGCTACCCTTCCCGGTTCCATCTACTTTAGATCAATCTAAATTGCCTAATGTCTTTGAGGGTGCTCGTGTTTGGTGCCAACTGCCCTACGATGCGCAGATTACGCCGTATTTAAAGATTGATGCGCCTGCCGGATTGGTTATTGACATTCGCACCGATCGGTATTTTCCGGGCGATTATTCCGTGCGTTCAGAATATGTGACCAAACAGGGGGTACAGGAATTTGAATCGCTTGGCTGGATGAATGGTGAACACGTTGTCTACAGTTTTCCGCCGGGTGTAACAATTTTACAATTAGGCTACCGCGAAAGCAGCTATGATTGCGATTTTGCGGGGCATTTTAACAGTTCCGATCCGGCTTTGAATACGCTGTGGAAGCGGGCGCAGCGGACACTTTACGTCAATATGCGCGATAACTACTCAGATTGCCCCGATCGCGAGCGCGGCCTGTGGTGGGGAGATGTTGTCATTGATGTGGGCACGACATTTTATTCAATGGATCGCCGGGCTGATCGGCTGATTAAAAAGGCCATTGACAATCTCGTGGGGTGGCAACAGCCAAGGACCAACGTGCTTTACGCGCCGGTGCCATCACTCATAACCGTAAATGAGTTGCCCAGCCAGATGTTGGCAAGCATCGGCTGGTATGGTTTTTGGACGTATTACATGCATACCGGTGATGCCACTACGATTCGAGCGGCCTATCCTCATGTGCGCCGGTACTTGCAGCTTTACCCGCTGGAAAAAGATGGGCTGGCTCCGCATCGCCATGGAGGATGGTCGTGGTATGACTGGGGCGTCAATATTGATGAGCGTCTCTTGGATAATACCTGGCTTTATCTCGCCTTGAAGTCAGCGCTTCAGATGGCGAAACTCTCCGGCCATCATGCCGATATTCCACGTTACGAAAATGATATGACGAGCATTGCATCGCGATTTAACGCCGCCTACTGGAACGGCACTGCCTATCGCAGTCCGCATTACACCCGGGCGACGGACGACCGGGGCAACGCTATGGCTATCCTTTGCGGCTTTGCGAAAGAAGAGCAGTATCCAGCTTTACTAAAGGTCTTGCAGACGCAAATGTTTGCCAGTCCTTACATGGAAAAGTATGTTTTAGAATCGCTATTCCACATGAATCAGCCCAATGCGGCCATTGCCAGAATGAAAACGCGTTACGCCCACTTTTTATCTTTACCGATATCCACTCTCCCAGAAAGATGGGATTGTGTTGGTTATAATGGATCATTCAATCATGGCTGGTCTGGCGGACCACTAGCACTCATGTCTCAAAAAATGGCCGGCATATTGCCGACGGATCCTGGCGGCAAGCGGTATCAAATTTTACCTCAACCCGGCGACGTCGAAGACATTTCGGCCTCTATGCTTACCAGCCATGGTTTGATTACTGTTGAACTCAATAACGGTCACAGCAATTTTGGTATGACCGTTGATCTGCCATCTCCGATCGTGGCGGTAGCGGGTATTCCAATACGCAGCCAGGCTTGGCGATCGGTTTCCATTAACGGTGAAGTGGTTGATCTTAATGGCCATCAGAAGCGACAAGCCAACCAACCATGGCAATATCGCGGTAAAAAAGGAGGTTTTTATCTATTCTCCTTGCCGCCCGGAAAATCTGTTTGTAAAGCGGATATGTAGAAAAGTCTTCAAAAGCTGCGTCATATGCATTATCGCAGTTTCAGAGTTGCGCGTATTGATGCCACGGGTTGATTGCGCCAACATGTTCCGTAGCTCCAAAGCCCGTTTGTCAGATTCCGACTCAAGCAGGACAAACTAAGATTGACCCGCCCCAAGCTGCCGCATAACCCCGGCGTCGCGAGCCGAGAGGTCGGGATATTGGCGGTCGGAGCCAACATCGGGGCGGCGCTTCCATGAGCGGGCACAACTCGCATATTTATTGCGGACATCGTGTATTTGCAGTGCCCACAACTCGCCATGTTCAAAGCGGTGATAGCCTACGCCCAGCACATCCTCAATTTCAGGCCCGTAGAATTTCATCTGATCGGCCAGGGAATGGCCTTTGGCAATCACAATAACCACCTCGGCATCAAGCGGATTGCCCAGGCCGTTGCTGCGCTTGAGCGTATCAAGCTGCTTGAGCGCATCATCTATCAACGGCATAAAAAGCTGCCACGGTGCGCGCAGCTCTTCTGCAATGGCCGGCGGCGGCGGCAAAAAGAGTTGCTCATGGATGCTTGGGGTATTTGTTGTGGCCTGGCCCGGCAGTTGCAGCATGGCTTGCCAGGTTTCGTCGGCGGTAAACACCAGAATGGGCGCAATAAGCTGCACAAGCTGCGAGAGAATGGTATGGCATACCGTCTGTGACGCGCGGCGGCGCGGAGCATTGGGCAACTCGCAATAAAGCCTGTCTTTAATTGCTTTGGCATAAATAGCCGATACGTTAACGTTGCAAAAATCGTGCAGGAGCCGAAACACGCGATGAAACTCGTAGCGGTCGTAAGCGTCGTGTACGCCCGCATACAGATCGCTTAACTCGCCGAGCATCCAGGTATCTACCGAGTGCCGCTCCGGGGCGCATGCGTGCTGCAATGGGTCAAAATCGTACAGGTTGCCCAGCAGGTAACGAATGGTGTTGCGTATTTTGCGGTACGATTCGCCCAAGCGCGTCAGCAGGTCTTTGGAGCAGGGAATGTCGTGCTGATAGTCTATGCTTGAAACCCACAAGCGCAGAACATCCGCTCCAAAATCGCGCAGAGCGTCCGATACTTTGATGTCGTTTCCGAGGCTTTTGGACATTTTGCGGCCTTGGGCGTCTACCACAAAACCGTGGGTCAACACCTGCTTGAATGGCGGTTCCTGGCGATAGCCGGCGGCTTCCAGCAGTGACGCCTGAAACCAGCCGCGGTGCTGATCGGAGCCTTCCAAATACATGTTGGCCGGGTAGCCAAGTTGCGGGTGCGTGCCCTCAAGCACGGCATGATGCGACGCGCCCGATTCAAACCAAACATCCAGAATGTCGCCGCCTTTGCGCAAATCTTGTGTGTTGAAGCGATGGTGCCCCAGCACTTCGCCATCGGGTGTGATGGCCTGATCTTCCCAAGTGTCGGCGGCGAGAATCGCTTGCGGGCTGTGGGTGTACCATGCGTCGGCGCCATGCCGGCGCACAAAATCCGCCACCTGCCGAATGGATTTGGTGCTGAACAGAATGTTACCCTCGGCGTCAAAAAAGGCCGCAATGGGCACGCCCCAAGTTCGCTGGCGCGATATGCACCAATCGGGCCGGGTGTCGAGCATACCGGAGATGCGGTTTTTGCCCCACGCCGGAATCCATTCAACAGCGTCCACAAACTTGCGGGCATTTTGCATCAGTGAGCTTTGGCCGCTTGCGCGAACAAACCACTGCTCAGTGGCACGAAAAATCACCGGCTTGCGGCAACGCCAACAGTGTGGATAGCTGTGATTAAACTCCTGCGAAAACAGCAGCAGGCCCTTTTCTTTAAGATGCTCGGCGACGAGAGCATTGGCCTGCCAGATGGTTTGCCCATGCAGAAACATCGGCACGGTGTCGTCGTAGCGGCCATCGGGCAGCACGGGGCAGTAAATATCCAGCCCGTAGCGGCGGCCGGTTTGCCAGTCTTCGACGCCATGGCCGGGGGCGGTGTGCACCAGGCCCGTGCCATCATCAAGCGTGACGTAATCGGCTGCGAGCACCGGTTGAATGCGGCCGGCATCGAGCGGATGCTCATACTGTGGTTTGTGTTCCAGCCAGGCGGTGCCGCTGATGGGTGCCGATGGTGCATAGTGAGCCGGCTCGGTTAGTGCAGCCACGTGGCTGGCACGCTCTGCGGCTACCACGAGCACATCACTGTTGCCGCTGCTGCTAAGGCACACATAGTTGTGCTGAGGGTTGATGGCCACAGCGCGGTTGGCGGGCAGCGTCCAGGGCGTGGTGGTCCAGATTACAAGGTGTGCCGAGGCAGGAGCGGCTCCCCACGCCCTGGGCCACGTGTCGGCGGTAAAGCGGAGGGCAAACTTGACATAAACCGAGAGGTCTTTGCGGTCGGCATATTCCAACTCGGCCTCGGCAAGCGCGGTTTGGTCGCTTGTGCACCAATGCACGGGCTTACGCTGGCGGTAAACCAGGTCGCGCTGGCGCAAATTGGCGAGCACATCAAGAATGCCGGCCTCATATAGCGGGTCTATGGTGAGGTAGGGGTTTTCAATGTTGCCAAAAACACCCAGCCGCTGAAAAGATTCTGATTGCAGCTTTACATATTTCTGGGCGTAGTCGCGGCACTTGTGCCGTACTTCGCTGATGGGCAATTGGCGCATCTTTGGGCCAAGGTCCCTCTGCACGGCGCTTTCTATGGGCAGACCGTGGCAGTCCCAGCCGGGCACAAAGGGCGCGTCATAGCCCTGCATGGTTCGGTACTTGATGACGATGTCCTTGAGCACCTTATTGATGAGGTGCCCCAGGTGAATGTCGCCATTGGCGTAGGGCGGACCGTCGTGGAGTACCCAGCGGCCTTTGGGATGAGGCTTGTGCCTGATTCGCTCATAAAGCTTATGCTCATTCCAGCGGGCGAGCATTTTGGGTTCGCGCTGGGTGAGGTTGGCTTTCATATCGAATGCGGTTTTCGGCAAATTAAGCGTATGGCGGTAATCGTTGCCGGAGGGTGTTGCTTCAGTGCTGTTGCTCATGTGTGCGTATCCAGTGTTAACTATTGTTGCGGTGGTTATAACATCGCTGCCCGACGCATCGTCGCTGGGCGGCGCAACAAACTATAATACTGGCATAAGGCCGCCGCGCCGAGAACGCGCCGAACGCTTCAAGGTCATGGGGTGCGTGACACTTTTCGCGGGCAAGATTTGCTATAATTGAGGCTGGATGATCCACCATGGACGGTGGATCAGGA
>JBMFVX010000076.1:0-14250 GCA_049965775.1 Phycisphaerae bacterium | reverse complement strand
TACGGGGAAGCTGATTTTTGAACAATTCGCAATGCCTACGCGGGTGAAATGCGTTTTCTATATAAGGAACTTTGGTTTAACGATCTGGCCACAGAGTCCGCGTTGCGCGAACCACGCGTCACCCGTTATCACTTTACCCTCTAATACCAAGCCTGTAAGTAATTCCGACGCGGCGGTAATCTCACCACCTTCCTGCTTGTTGGCTCCGGCGGGGACCTCCTTGAGAACCAGTCCCAGCCCTACCGCAAACGCCGACAGCAGGTGCACCCCTGGAACCTCGTGCCCCTGGCTGCCACGTAGCGTTTTGCCGTCAACGCTCAAGGCCTCCGGTTCGCCGCAGTCCAGCAATACGCGGAACTCATCAATCCAGCGCGACAACGCTGCTTCATACGCCGGTATATCCATTCGCCGCAATAAGTTACTCATCATCCCGTCTGTGGGAATCCCGTGTTTGGCCAGACCTAACCGATGCGCCATTTCCTGCCCATGATCTCTTCCCCATTGCAGAATGGCATATATGCTGCGGCCACCGCACATGGTGCCCACCGCCAACATGCTTAAAACCGCCGGCAGCGGATGGCGACGGCCACGCCGACCACGCGGATCCGGAACTGAACGAAAGGCCTCAACCAACGATATGCCCTGAATCACGGCCACTCCTTGGCCTCCTTTTTCCATGCCACTGACTGTTATCGTCCAGCCTTCCATGGCTGCACACGTCTATCATCCCTTGTCAAGCAATTTTACGCCACTTATGAAAACTAAAAGACCCTGCTTGGATACTGTCCAGGTAATCGCCGGGATTGCGATGGGGCTAAAATCCCCCTTATGCGCGGCGGAGGACCGAACCGACTCTCAAAGATTAATCAGCATTGCAAACCAGTAACATGTTGTTTTTTACAAGAAACGCGCCATCTGTTGCTCCAATTCCCCATCGCGGCGCAGCGGCAACCGCACCCCAAAAAGCGCAGCGCCAAAATAAAAATAAAAATCTCTGTGGCCCTCGGTGCTCTCTGTGGCTAAAACCGTTGTCGCCCATCGCCCCTAAATAAAAATTTAAAAACCCTGCGTTACCCAGCGTCCCCTGCGGTGAAACCTCGTCGCACCGCGCCCAAATGAAAAATCTTTGTGTTTTCGTGCCGCCCGTCCCGAAATCCTTTTCTCGCCAGCCGTGTTCGGGATTGTGGTTAACTCCCCGTCGTCGTCTCTGTGCCCCTCGGTCTTGAGGCATGGAAGCTGAAATCCCGATAGGGCAGGAGCCGACTATCGGGTTTGAGCCATGGATGGCGAAATCTCCCGGCGCTGGCCGGGACAGGCCTCTGCGGGCAGGAGCCGCCTTTCGGGATGCGGTTAAAATTCCCCTCGCAGCCACATTCCTCGTCCAGAGCCGGGAAGACCTACGGGCAAGGAGTAAAAAACGAAGGACATGCTTCACGCTGTTTGCGTTTAGCCCTGAAGTTTTCAGTTGCCGCAATCATCGAACTGCCGCAATTACGATGGCATCATTTTAAACGCGTCCAGTTCCCACCAACAACGCCCCACTAACTCTCAACCGGAATGCGCCAACTGCTTGGTCATCCATAATTTTGGAATGTGATACCTCTACAATCAGCTGGGCGAGTATAGCCGCTACAGCCAGTACAGCCCTATGACGGGTAAGCCCACGCCCAAGCCAACGTCGAAGGCCAGGGTCATAAAGCGACAATAAAACATCCGAGGAATCACGAATGTTGGGTGGCTCTGCGCCAGGACGGCATTACTTATCACGATAGGCCCCTTGGCTACATTCTGATACATCAACTTACAACGAATTGGCGCCGCTGGAGCCTTCGGCTCCATGTACCAATACAATTTTGTGAGTTTTGAGGGCGCGACAACGCAACCGGCTCCTTATAACAGCAGATTGCATTCGTTATCAAAATAGCCGGATGTTGACGGGTCTGCCAATTTTCCGGGCGGCGCTGGGATTGCAGTTGTTGCGGTTCCAGCGCGTGACGTACGCCCCTATTTAGCCGCCGGCTTGCCGGTGGTAAACAGCTTCCATCCCGCGGCGAGCCATCCCGCGGCGGCCCGATGTGGCCTGAAGCCCGATTTATTGGCAGCCCCATGTTGACAGCACCAATCAGGAGCCTACACGCAGCCCCACAGTATTGACGCGTACGGCAAATGCCAAACCAAGCGATCCGGGGCGCAGCGATATGCGCGACAATTCCGTTCGCAGGCGGTGAGCCTGGTCGGGGCCGGAGCATAAAAAGAACGCAAAGCCGCCGCCGCCAGCTCCGGACAGGCATGCGGCAAGATAATAGGGTCGCAGTTCCAAAAATAGCGCATCAATGGCAGGAGTGGTCGAACCGGCAAATAGATCTTTCTTGATGCGCCAATAGCGGTTGATTTCTGACGCGCACGACAGCCAGTCGGCATGTTCAAGCGCCGCTGCGCAGGCCATGGCCGATTGCTTAAGCTCGTTAAATAAAACTAAGGCCCCCGGCTCGCGCGACAGATACCGCCCCATCACCTCGCGTAAAATATTACGGGCCAATCGCTGACGGCCTGTAAAGTAAACAACCAGCCGATCCTGAAGGTCTTGCAGTTGCCGCGGATTTATTGGCACGCGTTTAACCTGCAGCCTTTGAACCAGTCCCGGGCGGGTGGCGATGAGTTTAACACCGCCAATAATACCTCCCACCTGATCCTGCCAACCACCGCCTGCTCCCAATACCTGCTCAAGTTGCAGCGTCTGTTCAAAAAGTTCTTCAGGATCATTGCGCTGGCCAGTTGCACTGCGCAGCACCGCCAGCGTGGTAGCCCCCAGGATGGAGCTTGTGCCCATGCCAGAACCTTTGGGCAGATTGCTGGCGGTTGCCAACTCAAAACCACCGCCGTTGGGGCTTACACGATTCAGCCAGCGCCGCTGCGAGGTTTCATTTGGCCGCGGCAGCAGACCACAAAGCTGCAGCGCCGCGCGATGCAACCCAAATACATCTTGAGTATGTATGGCGGTACGAAGTTGCTCGGGGCTTCGTATAACCAGCATACGCCCCAGATCACGCGATATCAGTCGCACCACAGGCTCGTCGAGCGGGGTAAGCGAAGACTCAATAGGTTCGACGTCGTTAAGGTCAATGGCCACGTTAACGACAGCACCGCCCTCTTCAAGGCAATAAGGTGGCGTATCGCTCCAGCCACCTGCAAGATCCAGCCGCACCGGAGCCAAAGCTCTGACACGATGGGGCAGATGCTGCAGCGCTGCAGCCTGCGCGTTGTTTTTGTCAATTGAGGCGGGGCCGTTGACCGCATCGCGCACCGCTGCAAAAGCCTGCTGCCTTAGGACAATCGGTTTGAGCTTACCCGCCGCGCCCCGCGGAAACAGCGGCCGTAAAATGATCTCTGCCAGGGACCAATTAAGTCGTGCCCGGGTGAGCGGATTCAGATCGTTATTGGCAGCCTCTGCCGCGATGGCCTGCACAAGCTGCCCATAACCCCGCACGCCAAAATGAGCGATAGTACCTTGCACAGATGACGCGGTATTGTCTTTCACTGACTGCAACCACTGCATTGCTTCAAGCCGGCCCGCAATGGTGTCGCGATGCTCAGCCATGGCGGCGGCATCAACCAAAGCGAGAACTTCACCCATGGAGTATCGGCGAGCTTTGCGCCAGGCCGTCCGCTGGGCAGCCGTGGCCGTCTGCGGTCGGGCAAGCCATAAAATATCGCTCCAGTCTTCATTGGCCCCCCACATTGGATAAAGGCGGGCGGTCCAGAGATTTCGCTTTTTTTCACCGGCAGGCCACAAATCACGAGGCTTTACCCGCGCGAGCTTAAGCCATTGCTTGAGGCTCAGGTTGCACAGGCTATGATCTGTTTTGGGGTCGTCGTTGACGCCGCACACTACAATAACTGTTCCGCGTTGGCGCGCGACACGAAGAGCCGCACCATACACCAAGGTATTCTCGGGCACACGAAGTACGCTGGTTGCATCCACAGTGACGTTCGAGAGCATCGCTCCGGCTTCCAGCACAACCGGAGAGTTAATCAAACAATTTTCCACCACGCTATCAGGCCCCATACGCGAATTTGCCGCTGCAATGACCGATTGATAGACGCGCGCGGTTGTCGTTATCACGTCGGCCGCCAGGCGAACATTCTGCTGAAACAAGCTGCAAATCGGGGAGTGGTCGCGGCCGGTCACGGCATCGCGGAATTGCCGCGTCGTTCCGAGATGCTGAAAGTGCGATCGCGCCAACTCATGGCAGCACAACGGGGTTGACTCAAATGCCCGCTGCATATCCCGAATAAGTACGGCCCCAGGCTCATGAGCATCCGGGGGGGGAGGCGCCCAGTCGCGCCGCAGGAATAATGTCGGCGTACAAATCTATACTGCGGCGGTGGCGGCGATTCCAGGCAGGCGTGTACACCGCACCAAGATTGCCGAGTTTGCTGGTGGCGGCCGCATCAAAATGCACCAGGCCTGAGTCAATAAGCACATTGCCGCGAGCATCCACCGCACCGGCTTGCGACAGCTCGGCGACCAAGGCCTTCTGCAGAGTGCCGGCCACCAACGGAAACGACACCTTTGTCACCTCGGCCATTTTGTTGCCGGAGACGCTCGGAATAAACACGCCATGCCCCTGCCCCAAGATCGCAGGCGCGCGAATGCCCAGTGCGGTTATACCGGATGGCTGGCTTGGTATAGCCCCACCATCAAACAGCAAAAACACATCGCCCGCGGCCACAAGCATTCCGGGGCCAAGCTTGGGCGGCAACGGAGCTGTCATGAGGTACAGGTGATCAAAAATCGTCATCAGTTGGCCATCGGGCCTCACCATGGGCAGAGGCATGAATATTTTGCCCAGCGGCGAAAACTGCGGAATTCGTTGCGATGCGCCACCGGAGTGAATCAGCAAGACTCGCAGCGAATCAAAACCGCGCTTATCACCCAGTGCTTTCTGGCGTTTAAGTATTTGACGCAGAACATAAAACGTCGCCCCACCCGAACCGATGCGAAAGCCGGGCGGATCGGCCACGACCAATGTTTGCTGGCTGGCCGGAAAAAACGCCCCCATAGGGCCATTGCCGCTGGTGCGCAGGGCCAATTCGTGACGATAGCCAGCCGCCTGATGTTCGTTGGCTGCGGTCAGCACCACATAATCCCAAGCTAAACCAGCCTGATACCCAATTAATGATCTTTTGTAGGCCTCGCTGGCACGGCTGACGATCTGCCGCAAAGCCCTGGCTTGAGCATTATTTGGCTTTTTAATCACTTGGCGATTCCCCCTTGCTGAAATATGACGCGTAACTCATTCGAAGCGGTAGTTTAACAAAAAGGTCATGATACTGCCGCAATTTCTTCGACCACGCCATAATAAATTGAGCCTATAACAAAGGATCCTTGCGGCAATGATCTTCCCCATGGCAAGGCGCATGCGGCGTATCGAACAAGATTGAGACAAAATGAGGCCGAATAGGTTGACCCCAACGAGTGACATTTTCTAATGGAAAACGTAAAACAAAAAACAAAGCAAAGCAATTTAGTTGCTAAAACTTACCGGGCGTTATAAAGTATTTTAATTGCGGTATGCAATAGCCAAGTGCATTGCCGCCAAAATGTATGACAATTGTATTGGCAACAATGTTTTTAAGGTGCAATAGTACGATGCAATCACTCTCGACCAAGATACTCGCCCTCGTCATGTTTATAACCATTGCCTGCGTAGCCAAATCAGCAACTGCGGCTCAGCCGGTGCGCGTGGCGTGCATCGGCGACAGTATTACATTTGGCGCCGGCGTTCGGAATCATTGGGTTAATGCTTGGCCGGGGCAGTTACAGAAGATGCTGGGCAAACATTACAAGGTGGCCAATTTCGGCCATAGCGGCGCAACGCTGTTAAAGGATGGAGATCTACCTTATTGGAAGACGCCGGAATACAAGCACTCAACCGCCTTCAAAGGCAAAATCGTAATCATTATGCTTGGCACCAACGACACCAAAGCTTGGAACTGGAAACATCACGCCCACTTTGTCCACGACCTTGTCGCGCTGGTTAAGCACTATCAATCTCTAACCACCGGTGTAAAGGTTTGGCTGTGCCTGCCGCCGCCGGTGCTCAAGAGCAGCTACGGCATCAACGAAAAGAACATGGTGGGCGGCGTTATTCCCGACATAAAAATCGTAGCCGCCAAGCTGCATCTACCCATCATCAATGTGCACGACGACATGCATCACGATCCATCGCTTCTGCAGCGCGATGGCGTACACCCCAACGCCAAAGGCCAGCATGTAATGGCCGAAATAATCCGGCGGGCGATTCTGCGTAGCGTCCGCTGAAAATCATTACACTCTTTATATGAAATGATTTGGAGATCATGATGTCGCGATTGCATTCCAATTTAACGGCCCGTCTTTTATTTGCGGGCATTATCACTTTGTTGGCCCCGTTGGCTGCCTGCGGCGCTCCAACCCGCGTGGCGTGCGTTGGCGACAGCATTACGTGGGGTGTGGGCATCCCCAACCCAGCGATCAACGCCTGGCCGGGCCAACTGCAGAAAATGCTGGGCAAGCATTATAAAGTGGAAGACTTCGGCGATCCCGGCGCAACACTGCTCTACGACGGCAACTTACCCTATTACAAGACGCCTCAATATAAATTCTCAACGGCTTTCAAGGCGAAAATCGTCATCATCATGCTGGGCACCAACGATACGAAGGCCATCAACTGGAGGCATCACGCCCACTTTGTGCATGACTTGATCAAACTTGTAAAGCACTATCAATCGTGCACCTCGAACGTAAAGGTCTGGCTTTGCCTGCCGCCGCAGGTTCTCAATACCACTTGGATCCGCAGCCAACCGAACATGGCCATTAATGAAAAGAACATGGCTGGCGGAGTGATTCCTGCCATCAAAATTGTGGCCGCCAAGCTTCATTTGCCGATCATAAATGTACATGACGGCATGCATGATGATAAATCGCTGCTTCAGGCGGACGGAATACATCCCAACGTCAAGGGGCAACATGTGGTGGCCAAGATCATTTACCGAGCGCTTATGAAAAACTAAGCCAGTCTCGCCAACCAACTTGACAGCTTAAGCCGCTCAGAAATAAGGGAACTCATGCGTTATCGCCGAGAGTCCCTTTTTTATTGTGCTCGCCAAGGGCGGACAATGACAGTCCAGCCGCTGCCGGACGCCGGTTCCTGCACATGAAAGTCATGCGATTTACCTGTGTTTATTTTTATGTTGGTAAGTGTCGCAGTGGTCGGTGTGCCATCAGGATCGGTGCGGCGAATTTTAACGGGCAGGTCAATTTTGGGATCTATCCAGAATTGCAACTTATCAAAGTCAAAGGCCCGTTTATCCCGTGGTTTAAGAATAAGCTGTTCCATTCCATTGGAGTTTAACCGCAGTTGTGCATGAAAGTCTTTTAGCACTTCTTTTGGATCCTGGCCGATTGGGATCGGCAGCGGGCCTTGCCCCAACTTCAACGGGTTAACCACGCTGCCAGGCGGAGCCACCTCAGTCTTGCGAAAAATTTTTGCCGAGCCATCTCGATCTATGAACCAGCGGCCGTCAAATATCAAATCGTGATCGGCATGCTTGCGCGCAATGGCCCCATCCACCGCCAAAATCTGAAAATGAATATCAAAACGACTTACATTCCCTTGCCGCTGGTACCATATCTTGCCAAGGTTTATATCGGTTTCATCTGTGCGCAGATGATGCACACGCACCCTGAGCTGCGCAGAAAAATCTTTAAGCGTTGTACCGCGGGCCTCAAGGGCGTTAAGCACCTTAAGAAGTTCAGCGTGTGATGCCGGCTTGCTGGCCGGCGTACCGGCCGCAACGGCAGCCTTGGATGCCACAATTGTCTGGGTGCTGCTGAAGGCCAAGCCCGCGGAGGCTGCCACCATTAGAGCCGTCCACATTTCAAGACACCGCCGCCTGGTCATGCTTATTACCCTTTCACCGCCGAGTACATCGCCTCGCCGCCTAGACCCGTACGACAGACAAATCGCTCCGGGTCGCGCAAAAGCATTGGCACATCACCCATATTGCGAATGATGTAGCTGGCATGAACGGCAAAGGGCGGCAAATGGGCGTGCGGCTCAACCAACAGGGCGCTGGCAACGCCTGCACCGCGGGCCGCATCCAAATCAAATATGTAATCACCCACCATAAGCGTTCGCGCCGCAGCAGCGCTGCAGTAACGCATAATTTGTAAGATGCTTTGCGGGTCAGGCTTAATGGGCGGCTCGTCGCGCGACACAACCACATCAAACGACAATTGATGCCGCGACATAACTGTTTCAACGCTCTGGCGGCTGTTGCGGCTCAAAAGCGCCGTGGTTACACCCTGCGCCTTTAGGTTCGCAAGCATATCACCAACACCCGGTCGCAGAGGCACGCTCTCAGCGGCCTGCGACTCATGATGATGCAGGATGCGCCATTTTTCGCTGCGTGCCGGCTCGGGCAGTGCGGCTATCCATTCCAGCACCGGCTGCCGCTGGGCCAAACCGAGCTGTGCCCGCAACGTGTCAAAATCGAGGACGTCCACGGTAAGCGTGCCATCCATGTCAAATATCACCAGATCAAACCGCACCAAGGCCTCCTGCTCAAAAACATATTATGCCGCATGCACGAGCCGAGGCCAAACGATCTGGCAACCAAACCGCCGTGATGCCCGTAGGGTGTGCCAATAAATCTGGCGTCGGGCCATGCCGAATCATACCAGGCGGCATTTGCGCTGCAAAAACGTGGGTTATGACTATGGAATATCACGTCACGCCAGAAAAATTGGCAGACCCCTGCCCGTATGCGCTCTCGCCGTGCATTGCCATATTCGGCTGCCGCATTAAAATGCTTTTGACACGGGAGCCGCCATGAAACCTAATCCGCTGCAGGAACTACACGAGCAAGCCGAGGCTGCTTTCATACCGTACGGACCCGACATTGCCATCGTTGAAAGCTATGGGGAGCCAGAGGCTGAATATGCGGCTATTCGTAAGGCAGCGGCCCTCATGGATGCCCCCCAGCGAGGGACCATTGAGCTTCGCGGTCGCGATCGGCTGACTTTTCTCAATAACCTGGTTACCAATGATACACGAACCCTTGTCTCCGGCAGTGGGCGTTACGCCTTTATGCTCAACACCCGTGGGCGCATCGTGGCGGATATGAATGTTCTTAATCTCGCCGATCGCACCCTTCTCGACATGGACGCTCGTCTCACCGCGGCTACCGCCAAGGCGTTGGGCGATTATATATTTACGGAAGATGTGTCTATCAGCGACCGTTCCACCGAACTTGCCCGACTCTCGCTCTTCGGCCCGGCGGCAGCGCATCTGCTCGACCGCATTGGTGCTGTCGGCATTGAGAGCGATCTGGCTTCGCCCCTGCACATAAAAGATTACATGCTTGCGGATATTCCTGTGGCCATCTTCAGCCTTAACCTGGTTGGCTCACCGCAGTATGAGCTGATTACGCCGGTCGAGCGCGTACGAGAACTTTGGCAAATACTGCTGGAACGTGGCGACGCCGCTCCTGCCGCGCTCACTTCCACCGACAGCGAAACCAAACCGCGGCTGCGCGCCATTGGCTGGTCGGCATTTAATGTTGCCCGCATTGAAAGCGGCTCACTGCTGCTGGGAATAGACATCAGCGAACATAATCTCCCAATGGAAACCGGCCCGTGGTATCTGCGCGGCGTAAGCCTCACCAAGGGATGCTATCTCGGTCAGGAAGTGGTGGCTCGCATGCACTCGCACAACAGCGTAGCCCGCATGCTGGTAGGCCTGCGTTTTAACTCGCATGCGCCGCCGATGGCAGGCGCTGAGCTTCGGGCAGGTGAACTGCAAGTTGGCATGGTCACGAGCAGTTGCAATTCGCCCATGCTCGGCAGCGCACCGATAGGTCTTGGATATGTCAAACGCAGCCACTCGGAACTTGGTGGAACCGTTGAAACCGACACCATGGAGGGCCATCGGCCGGCAACTATTACCGCACTTCCTTTTTGGCTGCCGCCCGGGGCACTTTCCAACCCGACGGCAAAACAGAATGCCGCGCCGCACGCGTAAGTCATGGCATAGCTTACCGAGTCAACACTTTTGCAGGCGGTGCGATAAGTTATTTTGCCAGACTCGCACACCGCGCGGCGGACGATTCATAGAATGAGCCGGACGATGCCCAAGCTACCCAAACAACCGCATCAGTCTTCCCCCATTTTGATATCGCTTGCAACAATATGACGCCGCCCTTACAAACATGGCCTGTTGTTTGCAGGAGTTTGTATGTACTGGTCTAAAACACTGATCCCCACCACCCGCGAGGCCCCCGCCGATGCGGAGATTATTTCGCATCAACTTATGATACGCGCCGGGCTGGTGCGACGGCTTTCTGCGGGCGTATACGACTGGTTGCCTCTTGGTTGGCGGGTCATGCAGAAAATTTGTGCAATCATCCGCGAAGAAATGAACCGCATTGACGCCCAAGAGGTGCATCTGCCGGCCATCGTACCCGCCGACCTCTGGAAACAAACAGGGCGCTATCAAGACTATGGTCCCCTGCTTTTTAAACTTAAGGACCGTAAGAACTCCGAGATGATCCTTGGCCCCACGCACGAAGAGATAATCACGGAACTGGTGCGGGCTTGCATCAGCAGCCACAAGCAACTGCCGCTGACGCTTTATCAAATTCAGATGAAGTTCCGCGATGAAGCCCGACCCCGCAATGGACTGCTTCGGGTGCGCGAGTTTATTATGAAAGACGCCTACAGCTTTCACAGTTCGCTCGAAAGTCTTCACGACGTTTATCAAGCCATATATCAGGCCTACGTCAACATATTTCAGCGATGCGGCGTTTCGGCGATACCCGTCGAAGCGGAAAGCGGCCCCATTGGCGGCGATGCCAGCCACGAGTTTATCTGCCCTTGCGACGCAGGCGAAGACGTTGTGGTGCAGGCGGACGACGGCTCGTATGCCGCCAACCTGGAGCGTGCCACCCGTCAACTTCCGGTTCTGCAGAGCTTCAGCGACGCGCCAGCGCCAACTCAGTCGGCCAGCGAGCGTATTCATACCCCCAATGCGGACTCGATAGACGATGTTTGTTCGCTGTTAAAATGCCGCCCCACTGATATGATTAAAACATTGGTATTCCAAAAAGCTGCCGATGGCCCGCCACAATGGATCATTGCCGCCGTGCGCGGCGATCACGATGTCAATGAGTCCAAATTGCGACGCCTTGCCGGTCCGTTGGAACTTGCGGATGAAGCCAAGGCCAAAGCAGCCGGTTTTGCCATCGGGTTTGTCGGACCGGATATCATCAACACGGTTTCGGCCAAGTTGTATGTAGACCCCGACGCCCTCGCCGTCGCCCATGCCATTACAGGCGCAAACGAGCGCGACTATCACCTTCGCGGCTTTAACTGGCGGCAGCATATTGGAGCGGCGCAGGCCAACTCCGTCACCATTGCCGACATTCGCAATGTAACTGCCAGCGATCACGCGCCAAATGGCAGCGCTCTTTCGCTCAAAAAGGGTATTGAGCTGGGTCATGTATTTAAGCTTGGCACAAAATACAGCGATGCCCTGCAAGCCGTATATGCCGACGACAAGCAGCAGAATCATTCCATGATTATGGGCTGCTATGGCATAGGCCCGGGTCGCATTATTGTGGGTGTTCTGGAAACGCTTTCCGATGCTGACGGCATCCGTTGGCCCATGAGCATCGCCCCCTATCATGTGGTTATTACGCCCATCAAGTATGAAGGACAAGCTAAGGAACTGGCCGATCAACTGCACGTTCAACTCACAGATCAGGGCCTTGATGTATTGGTGGATGACCGCGATCAGCGGCCAGGCGTGAAGTTCAAGGACGCAGATCTGATCGGCATCCCCCTTCGTCTGGTGCTCAGCGAAAAAGGTCTGGCTCAAGGGCAGGTGGAACTAAAACAGCGCACCAGTGCCAAACCCGAACTTGTGCCCTTGGCGGAGGTGGTGCAGCGCGTGGTGCATTTGGCACGATCAGCTGGTTAAAACTGGGCGAGAAAGCGTACGTCGTTTTCGTAAAATGCGCGAATGTCACCTATGCCATGGCGGCGCATCGCAACACGCTCAATGCCCAAGCCGAATGCAAAGCCGGTGTATATTTCAGGGTCTATGCCGACCTTGGCGAATACAGCCGGGTCTACCATGCCACAACCGCCAAGCTCAATCCACCGTGTTGAACCATCGGAATAATGGAACAGCACGTCAAATTCGGCACTGGGTTCGGTAAACGGAAAGTAACTCGGTCGAAATCGAGTTTGAACATCGCTGCCGAAAAATCCGCGGGCAAACTGATCAATGCAGGTCTTGAGGTCTACCATGGTTACGTCGGTATCAACCACAAGTCCTTCAAGCTGATGAAACATGAACGAGTGCGTGGCGTCTACGGTATCGGGGCGGTATACGCGGCCCGGAGCTACAATCCGTATGGGCGGTTTGCTTCGCTCCATCACGCGAATTTGCACACTGCTGGTCTGGGATCGCAACATAAACGGTTGAGCCCCGCTTGGGCGGTCAAGGTAAAAGTTGTCCAGAGGGTCACGTGCCGGATGCGTCGCCGGCACGTTAAGCGCGTCAAAATTATGAAACTCATCTTCCAGTTCAGGTCCGCCGGCGACTGCAAAGCCCATTTTGGAAAATAAATCCGTCAGGCTTTCGATCGTCTGGTTAATCAGGTGCAGACTGCCAGGCTGATAGCGATCAAACTTGAGGCGGCCAGGCTCGGTAACATCGGTCAGCGAACCGGCGGCAGGCTTTGCCGCGGCCAAGTCTTTACGAGCCGCTTCAAACTTGGCGGTCAACTCGTTTTTCAGCACATTGAGCTGCTGGCCAAAGGCTCGCTTTTGGTCGGCCGGAATGGTTCGTAAATGATCTGCAGCCTGCTTGAGCAGGCCCTTGGTTCCAAGATATTTGATGCGGAATCGCTCGGCGTCGTCGGGCGATTTTAAGCCCGCCAATTCCGCCGCAGCCGATTGTTCCAGTTCATCGAGATTCATACGATTTCTAAGCTTAAGGCCTGCCGCTCAACTGCTCACAGTCAAGCCGATTACGTATACTAATGACGCCCCCAAATAAGCCGTTGTTCCAGAGCAACGTCCTGCGATGCAGGCTTCGAACCTGCAGGGGCAGATCATCCAACCTGCGTAACCGCTTAGCACCGCAGTTACCGGCACGGCCCACTACCGGGGCAAGGTCCACAGGCACCGTAATCCCAAAACGTCATAGCCGCCAGACGCGGCTTTTTAAGCCACTTTAAGCCCCAGCGCATCACGTGCGCGGGCCGAGATCTGGTCAAACGCAGCCGGATCTGCAATCGCAATTTCACTTAGGCTCTTGCGGTTGAGCTTGATGTTCGCCTTGGCAAGGCCGTCAATGAGCTGGCCATAGCGCAGACCGCGCATTTGGGCCGCTGCATTGAGGCGGGCAATCCAAAGGGCGCGGTAATCGCGCTTCTTCTCCTTACGGCCGCTGAAACGATTGGCTCCAGCGCGCAGCAGCGTTTCGTGCGCTGTTTTGTACAGCTTGCTCCGCCCACCTACAAACCCTTTGGCCCGCTTGAGCAGGCGTTTGTGCCGCTGTTTACGAGCAGCGCCGATTCTTACGCGTGGCATAGAACTTTCCCCTGTTTTTATGATGGTTTAACACCGGCCGGCCACCGTAACGCAGCCCATCTACCGGCGTCGGCGCGACAACTTAGCGTGCGCCCGGCCCAAGCAGTGTTATCATTTTATTGGCAAATGGCCCCGTAATGGTTGTAGTGCCCCGGAGCCGCCGCCGCCGATTGCCGGACTTGCCGCTCTGCAGGTGCCCCTTGTTATGGCGATGGAACTTTATCTTCCCACGGGCAGTTACTTTTACGCGCTTTTTAATTCCTTTGTGCGTTTTCGCTTTGGGCACGTTTCAACTCCAAATTCGACCAAACAAACTGTGCATTGAGGCATTTATCCCGGTAAATGCCTCCAAGGCCGCACGATGCCAGCGCCACAATGCGCCCATCGCCGCCCCAAAATTAGGATTGGATACTATACACCAAGCCCGCGTTGTTATCCAGTGGCAGAAGTTTCATTTTACCCACGAATTTTACCAGACGCTTACCTGACAAATGGCGCTACCGGCAACCCATACCCGTCAACAGCCAGCTAGACCTTAAACCAGCGTAATTTTCCGCCTTGCCGCCTATTTGGATGAAATATGAACCGAAACGCTCCGCTTTTCG
>JBMFVX010000075.1:0-14400 GCA_049965775.1 Phycisphaerae bacterium | reverse complement strand
ACTCAAAGAGATGATCGCACGCGGGGAGAACATCGGATGCAGGTGATATGGGAGCTTAAGTTAATGGCATTCGAGACTGTCCCTAAAAATAAAATATCCCCAAAAAACCTTGCATTGCAAACCTGTAGCATCCTTCTTCTTTAACAAGGAGCGTGCCATCTGGTTCGCCAATTCCCTATAGCGGTAGCGCAGCGACCCCGCAGGCGGCGCTGTGCGCTCTGCGGCAAAAGCCGTCGTGAAGCGTCCTGCCAACAGAATCGTCGTGGTGTCGTGCCGCATGTGCCGGCATTCACTTATGCTCATCTATGTTCGTGATCGTGTTAAGACAAATTTCTGTCCCCGCTGCAGGGTACGCCGGTATTGCTGCGTCTCACGCCAATAAGCTTGGCCGTCAACGGACTCTGGGGTATTTACTCTGCGCCTGCGGCCATGGACCGGGCACGCAGCGCCAGGAACAGCGGAATTTCACGGCGGCTTTTATCTAAGGCGGCAAAGCGTTTGCCGGGAGGCGGTTGCCTGTGGCTGGTCCACTCTTCAATATGGTCAATCAGCAAGCCTGCCGACCCCAGCGTGTTAATGTACGCCTGCAGCGGCCGATGAAAGCTTAATGTCGCTTCGGTGGGTTCCGAACCGGGATGCATCGCAATCGCTATTTTTTCGGAGGTGAGGTAGCGGTCTACCCGACGATATTGACTCCCGTCCATTTCATCCCAGCCCCAACTGCTCGCCCTTGGCACGCGAAAACACGGGTGCATCATCACCACAACAAGCACTCCACCAGGCTTGAGCTTTTGGCGGCAACCCTGCCACACCGGCGAAAGCGGCGTCATGTTTTGAATGGCCAACACGCAAAGCGCTGCGTCAAAGCTTGTGTTTGCAAGCTCGGTGATTTCACCAAGCTTGCGAGCATCACCCACTACATGGTGCTCCAGGGACGACGTGCATCTGTGCCGAGCGGCTTTAACCAGTTCGGGGGCTAAATCCACACCGGTAACCTCCAGCCCCTGCTCGCTTAAAGCGCGGCAAAGCACGCCCTGGCCGGCGGCAATATCAAGCACGTGGGCGGGCGGGGTTAAATTAAGCAAACGCATGACGCCGGGAATAATAACCTTTTGGTGATGGCTCGATCCGGCATCTCCAACAAGTTCATCGTACCATTGGTTGACGTTGTTCCAGTCTGAACGTGGCGTGAAGGCTTTTTGTGATGCTTTATTTAAATGTTTGTGCGCCATGATTTCCTGCCGAGAGCAATATCATACTGTTGAGCTTAGAGCCTGTTCCGCCGGTCGCAGTGCGGTGCGATCCACCTCTTCGCCCGAGCCGGCTGGCCGCAGCATGGGCCGATATCGGTTCGCGAAGAGCGCTTCTAAAATGGCCAGTATAAGCACCAGGGCCAGCACGCCCGGTTCCAGCGATGAACCGTGAGCGGCCTTCTGCAGTTCCTGCAAGAGTTCCTCGGCTGTGGCGGCGATGTAAACGTGTTGCCCCTTGGGCGCTTCACCGGCGATTACCTTCGCCGCTACCGGGCGAATCGCAACTTCCTCCGATGGTGGATTGACCACAAAAATGCCGCTCTGTTTATGATCGAATGTTCGCCAATGATAAATGCCTGTCAGCAGTGTGTGCGTATAGAGCCACTGGGGGCGTCCTTCGGCGGTGAGCGACGTTTTGACATTAATGGGCAGCGAACTGCGCGGCGCCCGCACATTTACCGAAAGGTCCGCTGGCGTGCCTGCTGCCACCGGTATAGCAACGATCTGCTGGGGTTGGTAGCTGGTGTGCAGCGACGATCCGGCTGCGCTGCCCAAGGCAATCCGAACCATCATGGGCAAAAAGGCGGAGGTGCTCGCAAAGTTGGTCCAGCCGCCGCCGGGGGTGCTGAAAAAAGTATAGATGCGGCCCTGTCCCTGCTTTTGCCTGGTTAAGAATAAGCCGTCATCATCAAGTTTCGAAAGCGTGCGGCCAAATGCCGGGCTGTTGTCGGCCAAAGCCCAGCGCCCTACGACTACGATTCGTCGAAATGGATCCTGATTGTCATAAAGATTGGCGAAAACATGGCTTTTCAAGTCAATCCAGCTTACGTTGTTGCCGGCAGGTTGCGACACAGGTCCCTGCAGGTCTCCCGGCAGCAGTTGGCGGGTGTTGGCCAAAACCTGATTGTATTCGCTTGCGTTTACCGCCGGTCCAAGCAGCCAGCAAATGCGCCCGCCTGCGGTTACAAACGAGTGCAATTCATCGGCCATCGCTGGCGAAATGCTGGGCACATCGCACAGGAATATGGCTCCGTAGCGGGATAAATTAAACTGCGAAAGATTTGCAGCGCTGGCATACGTTGGCTGAACGCTCCAAATGGGCTGTCCTTTGTTGGCTGCGGTTTGCGGGCCAAATGGGGCAAGGGCTGCGTCAACATAAAATGCTGTTGAATCCGATGCCATGAGCGCCGATGGCCCCAGCACCAGAACCTTCACCTGACTTGCGACATGCAGCGCCAGGCTGCGGCTGTCGGCCCAGGGCATGGCATTGCTCGGCACGACCAATTGCAAAGTAAAAACATGGTCGCCGGCTTGAGCTAACTTGTACGCGAGGCGAAGCGTGCCTTGCGAACCGGTTGCACCGCTCGGAGCCAACTGAACATGTACTTTCGAGTCGGGTTGCGCCTGACCGTCTACCTTCAGTACAAAGTCGGGAACGACCGCGGTTTGACCGTTGTTTACCGCTTGTGCTTTAAAGTAGATGGTGCTGCCCACCACGGCCTGCCCGGAGCTTATGGCCAGCGACCGCACACCAACGTCGTCGGGCGTTGTGGCCGCCGCCTGTGGCATGAGCACAAGCTGCAGATTGGGGTCTTTCTTAAGCGGTGCAAACGCTTGCAAATCGGTTGCGGCCGGACCGGCAAAGTCCGAAATAATGACCAGAACATGGTTGGGTTGATCGGCGCTTTTTAGCAAGTCCACAGCCCGGCGAACAAGCTCCTGCATTGGCCGGGCTTGGCCGAGGCTGTTGGTTGTATTGAGCCGGCCCAACACGCCGATGCGGTTGGTGGTAAGGTGGTCAGCCACCGGCTGTCGGCCAGGGTTGGTAAGCAATACCGCAAACTCCGCCGGGTTGATAACCCGGGTAAGAAGCTCGCGCGTGACCGCCAGCGACTGCTCAAGGCGGGTGCCCGTGCCCTGCTGCATCAGCATGGATTGCGAATTATCGAGAATGATCACGCACGCGGTCGAGTCGCCATTAAACGAACCGCCCGAACTCGGTAAAATCGAATCGGTTGACAGGCCGAACAGGGCGAACAGCGCTGCCAGCGCTCCCACGAGCAATAGCAATGCAGACAGCGCCGTGCCAAGGGTGCGTTTGGCCTTGGCTGGCCCTGCCGTGGTGCTGCTGCCGGCGGGGCTTTGTCCCTGAGTGTCCACCGCGCGGGGAGCTTTGCGCGACTCCAATGCCCCGGCAAATGAAACCGCCATCAGCGCCATCAGCGCTATGCCGCCCAACATCAAA
Source organism: Phycisphaerae bacterium (assembly GCA_049965775.1). Lineage (GTDB taxonomy): Bacteria > Planctomycetota > Phycisphaerae > WQYP01 > WQYP01 > JABEVB01. Next base: position 10,902 of record JBMFVX010000075.1, on the reverse strand, counting down.
AAGATAAGACCATATGCCGTCAATGGGCTGCCGCCATGTACGAGCGGTCCGGCAATGGCCATGGCGATCAAAGCAAACACCGCCATGCGTAAAAGTAACAGTAACCAATGCTGAAGTTGCCGCCGGCGCGAGGTTTTTTGTGCGGTGATGCGCAGGAACCGCAGCGTCGGAAACTGTACCACAGGCGAACGCACCCGGTTAAGCAGATGCAGCATCACCGGCACACCGGCGGCGAGAAAACCAACGAGCATCAGCGGGTCTGAAAAGTTGATGGCTGCAGGAACCAAGATGTTGTCAATAAATGCCAACGCTAATCCTTCTATATGAAACCGTTGCTTTAGCCGGGGGCCTTCGGGGCTTTGCAGCCCCGTTGCCAAACCGTTGTTTGGCCGTGCCTATCGTCGGCTGGTGCGCTGTAACAAATCTCTTATTTGTTTGTCCCAGGGCACGTCGGTGTAGGCGGCAACGTAATCTATGCGGAACTGGCCGCAGCGTGTTTTGAGCATATCTAAAAATGCCTGTACTTCACGGCGATACTCATCGCGAATGAGTTTGGGGTCTATCTGCAGTCGCGAGCCGTCCTCCATATCCTCAAAGGTGATCGGGCGATTATAAGCTAGATCGGTCTCGGCTCGGTCGAGCACCTGAATAAGCACCAATTGGTGTCGGGCGTGTCGCAGATGTTGCAGGGCGGTGATGAGTTTATCGGCGTCATCAAAAAAATCGCTGATTACAAACACTAGGCCGCGCCGCGGTATTTTGTTGGCCAAAAGATGTAGCACGCCTGAAATGTCGGTGGTGCGGCCGGGTGTGAGTTTCTCAAGGCTTATGAATATCTGATGCAAATGCGAAGGGCCGTTACCCTGGGGTATTTCGAGTTTAATGGCCGAGTCAAAAGCCATCAGGCCCACCAGGTCCTGCTGGTTTGAGAGCATAAAGGCCAGCGATGCCGCGAGCGTGGCGGCGTATTCAAACTTGGTGACATGCTCAAACTTTTTACCGCCGGGGCTGTTAAGCGCGGCGGTGCCATACCGCATGGAGTTTGAGGCATCGAGGCAAATGGTGGCCCGCAGGTTTGTTTCCTGCTCGTACTGCTTAATGTAATAGCGGTCGGTTTTGGCCAGCACGGTCCAGTCAAGATGTTTAATTTCATCACCGGGCACATACTCGCGGTGCTCAGCAAACTCTATTGAAAAGCCTTTGTGGGGGCTTTTATGCAATCCGGCAAACACGCCTTCCACCACGCCGCGCACGGTCATTTCCAGCCGACGAAGTTGCGCCCCCTGTGCGGGTGTGAAGTATTTGTATTGTTGTCCGGGCATGAAGCCTCACATCAGGTGGTTATAGCCTTTGCAGCCATGTCGCATGGAGGGGCCTTATCCGCAGCCAGCCATGTGACGGCCATTGACCCATAGTTTAACCGCCGGCAAATCATTGTGCCTACGGGCAGGTCGTCGAGTGGGTTGTCCACCGAGTGCCGCACCACAAAAAGCCCCGTCGGCTCCATGGCGGTATGGGCCAGAGCGAGCACCAGCGAACTAACCCTTACTCGTCCGGCCGGATCGGCCAAATGCGCATAGGGCGGGTCTATGAATGCCAAACGCAACCTGCCCGGATCGCTGTCGCCCGCTGTCGCCCGCAAACGATCGGTGACAACGGCGGGTGCGTGCGCCAGCGAATAGGCATTCATGGCCAGCACATCGTAGTGCGCATGTATAACGCCCAAGTGCCTCAGGTTGTTGCGTAGTGCCTGCAGGGCATCGTAGTCCTGCTCAATAAATATGGACTTTGCCGCCCCGCGCGACAGGCACTCTAGGCCCATGGAGCCTGTTCCCGAAAAGCAGTCGAGCGCGTTCATATCGGTAAAATCCAAGGCAACAACGAGGGCATCAAAGAGCGATTGCTTGGCTCGGTCGGTAATGGGGCGTGTGACATTGGACTTGGGGCCTATAATGGTGCGCCCGCGATATTTTCCGGTAATTATTCTCATTTAAGTGAACCTCGCATAAGCCGCCAGCCATCAGCAGATCGTGCCTCTTGAGCCTGCGATGTCAGCCGGGGCGTTTGGCCTGCTTCCAATACCTTCTGGCCACAGGCAGCATGGCCTGTACCAGCGCGGAGGGAATACCGTCCTTATCATCAAAGGGCGTGTCGGGCAGTGTCGCTAAAAGAGGCACCCCTGTGACTTTGTCGAGCGAGTCGGTGCTGGTCATGGTGCCAAAATCTGGTGTTGCGGGCCGACGATTGGCCACGATGCCAAAAATAGGCAAGCGACTTTGTCTTACAGCCTGCACCGTCAGCCAGGTATGGTTGATGGTGCCTACATAGCACCCGGCGACAATCAGCACCGGCAGGCCGATTTTCGCAGCCATATCGCCAATGGCAAATGGGGCAGCGGTATCTATCGGTACCTTCCAGCCGCCGGCGCCCTCCACAAGCAAGATATCGCAGCGGCTCTGCCAGTATTCTAAGGCTGCGGCAACACGTCGCCAATCGGGCTTGCGGCGTTCCATTCGAGCCGCAAGATGCGGCGATACCGGTACGCAGTATCGAATGGGACTTAGCACCGGCAGCAGCGAATCGAGGTTGTTGGTCAACCCGGCGGCCCTCGCGAGTATGGTGGCATCGCTGGCAATCAGGTCATCGTTGCCGGTGGCCTGGCCGCCTTCGCGGTCTGGACGTACCGGGCAGCCGGTGTTGATGGGTTTACACACGCCGACAACAAGGCCGAGTTGCCTAAATGCCGCAGTCAGTGCGGCGGTAATTGTGGTTTTGCCGATATCGGTGCCGGTGCCGGTTATAAACAGGCCCACTCCGCGGTAGCGCTTAATAATCTCGGCCGCAGGATACCGTTTGTTGCCGGTGGTTGCTTTGTTCATGCATGTTCCTTTGCAAGATTCGTAATTATTTGCGGCAATTGTGCCATGACCCTCACCACCGCCTGGCCCAATTGAGCTATGCTCTGTGCGCTGGCCGCCAGCGGCGGCATAATTACAAGCGTATCGGCCAGCGGCCGCAGAATGACGCCCTCATCGCGCAACTGGGTGCAAACTGCACCGCCTACCCGCCAGTGCGAGGGAAAGGGCGTCCGCGGCTGGCGCGACGCGACAAGGTCCACCGCTGCCACCAGGCCAAGCTGCCGCATATCTCCGACATTTGGGTGCTGCAGCAGTGGTGCGATCTGTTTATGCAGCAGCAAGCTCATCTTACCTGCATGCTCAAGAAGCTTGTTCTTTTGAAATAAATCGAGCGAGGCCAAAGCAACCGCGCAGGCCAATGGGTGGCCCGTAAATGTATGGCCATGAAAAAATGTCTTATTTTCCCGCGGATCGGCATAAAAAGACTGATAAACGCGCTCCGACGCAAGCGTTGCGCCCAGCGGCATATAGCCAGCCGTAAGACCCTTCGACAGGCACAGCAGGTCCGGCTCAAACCCCTCGTGCTCGCAGGCAAACATCGTTCCGGTGCGGCCAAAGCCGGTAAGCACCTCATCGGCAATCATTAGAACGTCATGTTTCGCGGCGAGCTTGCTCAAGGCTGTCAAAAAGCCGGGCGGATGCATCAGCATGCCGCCGGCGCCTTGAACATGGGGTTCAATAACAATAGCGGCATATTCATCGCGATGCTGCAAGAGCTTTTGTTCAACATCGGCAATCACCTGACCAAAGAAACGGGCTGATGCCTCAGATGGCTTGGCGGCTGCGGCGTTGAGCGGCGAAAACGGCTCCAGCACCGGTGGGTTCACCCGGTCAACCGCAAAGCAAAGCGGACTGAACGTGCGATGAAAAAGCTCAATGCCCCCCAGCGATACCGCCCCAAGCGTATCGCCATGGTAAGCGTTGTCCAGGGCGATGAATCGTGTGCGCCTGCTTTGGCCGCAATTACGCCAATATTGAAAGGCCATTTTGGCGGCAACCTCCACGGCGGTGCTGCCGTCATCGCTGAAAAAAACGCGCGACAGCCCCGCGGGCGTAATTTCGGCGAGTCGTTTAGCAAGTAGAATGCTCGGTTCATTGCACAGCCCCAGCAGGCTGCTGTGGGCTATTTTAGCGAGTTGCTCACGCACGGCCTGGTCCAATTCAGGAACGCAATGGCCGTGGACGTTGCACCAAAGCGACGAAACGCCGTCAATGTAGCGCCGGCCGCGGGAATCAATCAAAAACTCCTTTTCTCCGCGAACGATCACCGGCGGGTCGCTCTTTTCGCACCACGACTTCATGGGCGTAAACGGATGCCAAACATACTGGCGATCCCATTGCAGGAGTTCTTCGGTGGAAAATGTGCTGTGCTGCATGTTCGGTTTCGGTGTAGTCCCACATCGGCCCGGCCGGCATTTCAATGGCCTGCCGCATCGGCGATTGGCAAACCGCCGCAATGTTCACCACCGCATTATAATATAGATGTGCATCAAATGGCGATGGATGAGTAAACAGTCGCCCGTTTTCGGCGCAAGCCGTGGAATCCGCTTATGTCAACACAAGATAATCAAAGTCCAGAAGATCGGCGTGGACCAGACATAGCAGGACGCTTACGTCGGCTGCGCCATGCCATGCTGCGCGAGCAAATTATCGCTCGTGGCATCACCAATGCTCGAATTGTGCGTGCCATGGCGCGTCTGCCGCGCGAGCTATTTCTTGCGGACGCCTTAATAGACGAGGCCTATTCTGATGGAGCCTTGCCCAGCATGGACGGCCAAACCATCAGTCAGCCTTATATCGTGGCGCTGATGACGGATAGGCTAAGGATCGAACCAAACCATCGCGTGCTGGAAATCGGCACCGGCACCGGCTATCAAACGGCCCTTCTGGCAATGCTGTCCCAAAGGGTATGCACCATCGAATGTCACACCGGCCTTGCAGCCTGCGCAAGAGATCGCCTTGATCGCCTGAATATTAAAAACATTGAGTATCATGTTGGCGATGGTGCATTGGGCTGGCCTGATGGTGGGCCTTTTGACCGAATAATAGTCTCCGCCGCGACCGAGCGGCCGGCGGCACCGTGGATTTCGCAACTGCGGGCGGGAGGCATCCTCATTGCCCCCATCGGACGCGCCGGCGATGTTCAAACACTTACCCTGTTTCGCCGTGGTGGTTTTGGGCTGACAAGTCAGCCCATTATCCAGTGTCGCTTTGTGCCGCTGGTTTAGGGTCTCTGGCGAAACATTGACGTTTGCTTGCAAGATATTTAGCAGGTCTTACAAAGCGGGGCATGGGTCCGTGCTGTACGCCGCCTGATGCGAAGCGGCCATTGCAGGCATTGCGGCATGGCGTCACAATGGGCGCTATGGATGCGACCAGCGCAGAGCAACAGTCCGGGGCGTCGGCCGTAGGGTCTCATGAACCGTCGGTCGGGAGCAAAGAGGCCGCTGCGCTTGATCGGCCCATGCAGTTCCTTAAAGGGGTTGGCCCTGCGCGTGCCAAGGCTCTGGAGGAACTGGGCATTGTCACATGTCGCGATTTGCTCGATTATCTTCCGCGCGACTATGAGCGCTTTGAAGGCCAGCAATCCATCGGGCACCTTACGCCGGGCGGGCTTGCCGCAGTCGAAGGCGAAATCATCCAGACGCGAATTATGCGGCGGCGGCCTATGCGATTCGAAGCCCTGCTGGATGATGGCAGCGGTCGCTGCATTCTGGTGTGGTTTAATCGCTGGGGGCTGGAGCAGCAAATTCAGCCGGGCGTGCGCATCAGAGCGTCCGGCAAGATAGGGCTGTTTCAGGGGCGGCTGCAAATAACTCAGCCCAAATTCGACCTGATGGAAACCGCGCAGGATGCACCTCGCCAAACCGCACGCATCAATTCGGTGTATGGTGGAACGGCCCACTTGGGCAGCCAGGTCATTGCTCGTATCGTTGCCGAATGGCTCGAGCCGCTGTGTAGCGAAGTTGATGAATGGTTTGCCGAATCGTGGTTGCAGGAACGCAAGCTTATGACGCGCCGGCAGGCGTACCTGCAATCGCATCAGCCTCGGTCGTTGCCGGAGGCCTATCAAGCCCGGCGCACGCTGGCCTATCATGAGTTTTTTCTCTATCAATTGGTCATTGCACTTAAGCGGTATCATCTGAAGCATTTGCTTACGGCCCAGCCTTTGCGGGTGGACGACGAGGTTGATCGGCGCATCCGGAGGCTGCTGCATTTTGGCCTCACTCAGGCGCAAGAGAAGGTGATTGCTCAAATCAAGGCCGATATCAGCCAGCCTCGGCCGATGAACCGCCTGCTGCAGGGCGATGTCGGCTGCGGAAAAACAGTGGTGGCGCTCTTTGCCATGCTAATGGCGGTTGCGTCGGGCGGGCAGGCGGTATTGCTGGCACCTACCGAACTGCTGGCCGAACAGCACTACTTTACGCTTGGCCGTTACCTCGCCGGCAGCCGGGTGCAAATAGGGCTGCTGGCCGGATCAGTCGCAGCGACAGAGCGTGCCCGTGTGCTGGCAGGCATACAGGATGGCTCCATGGGGCTGGTGGTGGGCACGCATGCGGTGCTTGGCGAGCATGTTGCCTTTAAAAACCTCTGGCTTCTGGTTGTAGATGAACAGCATAAGTTTGGGGTGCGGCAACGCGGCTCCATTCGCGAGCGTCATGCCGGCGTGCATACCCTTGTGATGACCGCCACGCCCATTCCGCGCACATTGGCCATGACGTACTTCGGCGACCTCGATGTTTCCGTTATTGATGAATTGCCGCCAGGCCGGTCTCCAATCGTTACCCGATCCATCAATCAGTCCCTGCGGCCGAAAGCGTACGAGTTTCTAGTGAAGGAATTAAACCGTGGCAGACAGGCCTATATTGTCGCCCCGGCCATCGAAGAAAACATTCAAGAACTGGCTTCCGTCGAGTCTCTGGCAACCGAACTTCGAGCAAACTGGCTCGCGCAGCATGCCATTGGTGTGATTCACGGTCGCATGGATAAAGCACAGCGGCAGGCCCTCATGGAGGCGTTTAGAGCTGGTGAGGTGCGGGTACTCATTGCCACCAGTGTTATTGAGGTGGGTATTGATGTGCCCAATGCCACCGTTATGGTTGTAGAGCATGCCGAACGATTTGGCTTGTCTCAACTGCATCAATTGCGGGGGCGGGTGGGGCGCGGCGATCAGCGATCTTATTGTGTATTAATTGCCGACGAGGACGCGGCCGCCGGTGAAAAAAATCCCCGATTGGCCGCCATGGTAAAAACATCGAGCGGCTTTGTCATTGCCGAGGAAGACCTGAAAATTCGCGGCATGGGCGAAATTGTCGGCACGCGGCAAAGTGGACGGCCCGATTTTCATCTGCCGGAGCTGTTATTCGATGAGGCGTTGTTATCGCTTTCCCGGCAGGATGCTTTGGCTTTGGTGCAGCGCGACCCGCACCTGATTGCACCCGAGAGCCGCATGCTCCGCCAGGCGATGCGGCGCCAATATGCCGATATGCTGTGGCTTGCAGATGTTGGTTGATGGTGGCCTTCGGCCGGGGCCGCGTGATTTCAAAGGAGCAATAGCGGCGTGAAATCTTCTACGATCGGTTTGCTCGACTCCCAAATACTTCGCGTGCTCTCGCCATTGCGCTTTGCGGGCCATCGCAGCATGGCTGCCGCACAAGGTCGGCGGCTCGCGGGAAGCCGCGGCGCAAGCCTTGAAATCGCGGACTTTCGCCCCTACGTACAGGGAGACGACATTCGCTTTTTAGATGTTCACGCTTTAGCTCGGTTTGATCAGCCTCTGCTGCGGCTATTTATGGATCAACGCGCCATGCCGGTGCATATTTTTGTGGACGACACGCCTAGCATGCGCGTAGGCGCCGGAGAAAAATGGCTGCGGGCCTGCCAGCTTGCCGCCGCATTGGGTTTTGTGGCGCTGAATGGGGAAGATCGCCTTTCTCTCTACAAACTCTCGGTACACGATGGCGAGAGCTTAAAGAAGAGTCTTCGCTCGCTTGCGGGCACGGCGTGCACAACGCGCATGTTGAAATGGCTTAACGCGCCAGCCGAGTCAACCGGCCCCATTCATCCCGGCTTCATCGGTCGTTGCCTTGGCCGTGCGGGGTTTGGTGCATCGGTTGTAATCAGTGATTTTCTCGATGATGCCGATTGGCGCGGCATGCTCCGGGGTCTGCGTGCGAAGGGCCAGGATGTGATTATGCTGCAGGTGCTGTCTGCCGAAGAATTGAATCCGCAACTTTCAGGCAGCATGCGTTTGCGCGATGTCGAAGCCGGTGTCATGCGATCGGTGAATGCATCAGACACGACGTTGTACAATCGCAATATTCAAAGATGGATGGACTTGTTGCGTGCTGCAGCGCAACAAATGGGAGCGAGCTATTGGCTGAGCAACACCGGTCAAATGACCGCGCTCGACCTGATTGGACTGATGCGTCGCGCGGGATTCCTGACATGACCTGTAAAAACAATAATTTTTCTGTTGCCAAAATGCTGCTGGTGCCGATAACTTACGCATACGGACCAATCACATGCTGAAATCCGAAAGGGGGTGATACGCATGGCCGCAAAGAAAAAGAGCGCGAAGAAAAGCGCCAAGAAGTCGTCTAAAAAGAAGAAGTGACGACGCTGCGGTTGTGACGTACACAACCGCCGGCCGCTCGGCTGATAACGCCGTGGCCATTAAACCTCGCCGACGGGCATCAAATGAGCATGCAGGTCGGCGAGGTTTCTCTTTTTTTGCCTTGCCTGTTGCGCTGTTGCCGCCGCCTGCCACATGGTCCACGCATCAAATCAATTATTTTGGTTTGCTCACAGGCGATTGTCTTTGCCAGTGAGGTTTGTTGGGCGGTTTTGCAGTTAAGACTAATCGTTTACACTTAATGCCATGAGAAAGATTGCTTTGTTCAATCAGAAGGGCGGCGTGGGCAAAACCACCACCACGGTAAACCTGGGCGCAGCGTTGGCGGCGGCGGGCAAACGCGTTGTGCTGGTAGACATGGACCCACAGGCCAACCTGTCGTTTCATCTTGGGTTGGATCAGACCAAAGTGTCGCTTAATACCTATCAGGTTTTATGTGAGGGCGTATCGCTGGCCGCAGCCTGTGTTGAGGTGGCTCCTAACCTGCTCGTCGCTCCGGCAACCACCGACCTTGCCGGAGCTGAAGTCGAACTCGTTGAAGCCGCGCAACGTGAACTGCGTCTGAAGGCGGCCGCGGAGGCCGCGCCATTTGCCGCTGATTATGTGCTTATAGACTGCCCGCCGAGCCTTGGGTTGCTCACGCTGAATTCGTTGTGCTTTGCCGACGAAGTCATTATCCCTCTGCAGGCGCACTTTTTGGCCTTGCAGGGAATGGCGCGATTGCTTGAAACATGCCAACTCGTTCAGCAGCGGCTCAATCCGCGGTTGCGTATTTCGGGCGTTTTATTCTGTCAATATGAAGCTGCGCCGCGGCTTTCCGGTGAAGTTACTGAAGAAGTAGAAACGTTTTTCACCGCCGCCCGTGCACAGGATGTCCCATGGAACCGTACCCGCGTATTTGATACACAAATTCGACGAAACATTAAACTCGCTGAAGCGCCAAGTTTTGGCCAGAGCATCTTTCATTATGCCCCTTCGAGCGCCGGCTGCGCCGACTATGCCGTGCTTGCCGAAGAAGTCATGAAAATGAGCGACGCCGCCCCTGTCGGCGAAGCGCCCGGCATCACCGCAAATCAGGAGCCTGTGGTTGAACAGGCCATAACGGTTGCGATGGTGGAGGCCCCGGCCGCCAATCTTGAAACCCAGCCTCAATGATCACCGGAATTGACCGCATTGGCAGATCTGCCTGAGAAAGATGTCGTGTCTGCTATGCACCTCCGCTCGGCGGTGCGGTGCAATGCGAGCTAGCACGACAGCGCTATAAAAACTCTTCACCTTTACTCCGGCGTTTCCGACTGGCGTAGGAAGCGGCGTTGCGTATCTGGTAATAGGCCAAGCAGTCAAGCAGCCATCGTCGGGATCGAAAGTCCCGCCACCATAACTCCGTGGCTATCTTGGCCACCGCACGGGTCGCCTGTTCGAAGGTTATCCACCGATTTTTCCCCCCGAAGCCGCGTGGTTTGCTCGGACAGAAAACACATCGCGATTCGCACACATAACCAATGCCGGATCAAACTGGTGTAGTTTCGAACCTCGAAGGCTCCCATACCAGCTTCCTGCTTGGCCCTTTCAAACCACTTTTCGATATGCCAACGCGACAGAAGCATACGCAGGCAACTGTCGGGCGACACCGACTCCGGGACATTGCTGATCACATATTTGATTTCGCCCGTCACCGGCTTTTCCATCAGGATCAGCCAATACCGCCGATCCGTCGGAACCGTTTTATCCTGTTGCCGGTCTTGTATCGCCAAATGCACGCGCACCGCTTTGTAGCGACAGATCACCGGACCACGCGTGGCCGCTTTGACTGTGCAGGTATGCCAATCCTGTCGCGCAAACGCCGGGCTATGGCGGGTCAGATGATCCACCTGCCGGGCGGCATGGCAGGCCTGCATGCTTTCACAAGCGGGACGCTTGACCCAAGCCCGAAAATTCGACGGCACTTCTCCGGTCGCCCATAATCCCAGTTGATCCATGGCCAACCAGAAGTCCGGCACTTGCCCATATTCCTCATCAAACACCAGGCCATTGAACTTCACGCCACAACTGATGGCGTTCTTCGTCTGTTGCACCGCCATTTTCCAGCGCGGCTGGTGAACCACCGCATCGGGAATACCGGCGTCCTGACACCGTGTGCGATCTTCCGACCAGCTTTTGGGCAGGTATAAGTCGCTCTGTAACATGCAACAGAATGGATTGGACGGATCGTCATCCGTAAACAACAAATGCTGGCCAATGACACAGTTATCGATCTTCCCGGTCTCCCCGCAATACTGTCGTTGGACACCGGGTGTCTTGACACCACGCTTGGCATGGCCGCTGCCATCGATGACCCCGATACCACCC
>JBMFVX010000074.1:0-14780 GCA_049965775.1 Phycisphaerae bacterium | reverse complement strand
GGTATTACCTATCATCGGAGTATCTCACCATCACACTGCAATAAAGCCTTCAAATTTTGGCCGTGGGAGGTATAATTAACAGATTTGTCTCGCTTGTGATTCACAGATGCACTGATTATGCTTTTGACAACGCTGCGGGCGTAATTCAGCGGTAGAATGCCAGCTTCCCAAGCTGGACGTCGTGGGTTCGAATCCCATCGCCCGCTTTCAATGCAACAATCGAGCATTTACCATTCAAAAACCGACGCGTTGAGGTTGGTTTAGCCGAATCTTCCGGTTACATAATCTTCAGTTTGTTTGTTTTCTGGATTTTGGAAGATGCGGTCGGTATCGCCGTATTCGATAAGACGGCCCATGTAGAAAAATGCGGTCATGTCGGCGACGCGTGCGGCCTGGTGCATGTTGTGCGTGACAATGACAATAGAAACCTTGTGGCTTAGGCCGTCCATAAGCTGTTCGATTTTGTTGGTACCGATGGGGTCCAGGGCGGAGCAAGGTTCATCCATGAGGAGTACCTCGGGCTTTCCGGCAATGGCGCGGGCGATGCAGAGCCGCTGCTGCTGCCCGCCTGAAAGGGCGAGAGCGGAGGCGTGCAGGCGATCTTTGACTTCATCCCAGAGGCCGGCGGAGATGAGGGACTCTTCAACAACCTGATCGAGTGATGATCGGCGGTTGACACCTTCGATGCGCAGAGAGTAGACGACGTTTTCATAAATGCTTTTAGGAAAAGGGTTGGCCTTTTGGAAGACCATGCCTGTGCGTTTGCGGAGGCTGATAACGTCGAGCCGCGAACCGTAAATGGGTTCGCCATGAATTTTCACGGAACCTTCAATACGGCAATTGGGCACGAGGTCGTTAAGGCGATTGAAGCAGCGCAGAATGGTGGATTTGCCGCAGCCAGATGGGCCGATAAACGCGGTTACTTTTTTGGCTGGGATGTCCATGGAAATATCGTGCACGGCATGATGAGAGCCGTAGAAGACGTTGAGGTTTCGCACTTCAACAGCTGCAAGTGCAGACTGCGCCTTGGATTCGGGTGGAATACTTGGGCGAGGCCCGGTGGCAATGGAAGCCGATGGAATTTCAGCGATGGTGGAAGCCATACGTCAATCCTCCGAACGTTAACGCCATCGAGCGGCAGCAGAAGAACAAAACAAAACATCTGCAGTCACCCGAATGAGAGGGCGCTCTTTCGTACACACTTAAGGGTAGCGGTTTAAGACCTTGATTGGCAAGCTAAAAGCAGGGGCAAGTGATGGGATTAGCGCTATGTTAATATTGTCTTAATATGGTATTTAGTATTCATATTTAAGAATATTTTTTACCTTTAGAAATTATTTAGAGGCTATTAGCATCGAATCGGACTTGGGTTTAAAAGCCTGTTTGCATTTGTTCGACAATGGCCCGAGCAAGGCGTTCGATGGCTTGTTGCTCGGCGTCGGGCAGGCGCTCGCCGATTTGTGGGATAAGGGTGCTATCTCGGGCGAAGTTTTTGCGTTGAACCAAGATGCGGCCCGTGCGGACATCGCGCCATGTGAAGTCAACGACGACAGTGATTTGGGTTTCTTGCGGAAGGTTATTTTGGAAACGATTGGTAAGAACCGATTCGGTAATGTCGTGGATGGTGCCGGTAAGGACGGAATCGGCCTTGCCTTCAGGCGCTAGCCTGAAGGGTGTGCGGGCCTCGATGTTTTTATCAATGGCTTCGGTCAGGCGAAACTCCCATTGCCGCCGGAACGTGCGATTGGCGAAGATCGGGACGGCGACGGTGCGAATGCTGGTTGGGTAGAGCGATTTGCCGCTGTAGCCGCAGCCGGCCAAGTTTGTGAGCAGCAGGGTTAGTAGCAGCAGCGGCAGCGAGAGTTTCGCCCTGCTTTGCCAATAGGTTGTTGCCAAGCGAATCGTCATTTGCCGGCCTCCTGCGGAATGCGACTGGCAAGCTCTTTACGCGCCTTATTTGCCCATTGAGTATCAGGCCAGTTATTGATGACACGTTGGTAGTAGAAAGCCGCGGCTTTGGGTTTGCTTAATCGCCAATATGTGCGCGCAATTTCGAGTTCCTGTTTGCCTTCGACCTGATAAATGCGTTCTTCGAGAGCCTTGACTTGAAGCTCTTTGCCGAGCTTGGGGTAGGTTTCGGTTAAAGATTCCAAACGAGCCTCGGCATCGCGCAGGGGGGTAAGGTCGAACTTGGCCCCCTTGAACATGGCGAGCGACGTTTCGGCAAGACGGATAGTGGCCAGCGGAGCAAACTGGCTGTAGGGATAGCGGCGCAGGAAATCTTGATAGCGGGAAAGCGCTTCGCCGTAATCGTGGTCAAGATAGTAGTAATTGGCGATGCGAATACCGGCCAATTCGGCAAGCGGCGAACCGCGCTGGCGGTTTTGCACGCGATCGAGCAGTTTGATGGCATCGCCGGTTACGGGCAAAATGCGCATGTGCAAAAACCGCCGCTTGTAGCCATGCAGGAATGCCTCGGCGATATCGTACTCGCGCTTGAGTGCTACGTTGTAAAGCGGGCTGTTGGGAAAATTATCCAAGAGGTCTTCATAGGGAAAAAGTGCGGAGTACAAGTTACCTTGGGCGACGCGAGCGTCGCCTTTTAGCAGCAGCACCTGGGGCACAAGAGGATTGGTGCGATTTTTTTTTAGCCATTTTGATGCACGGTCTTCAACCTTGCCGGGATGACCGGCTTTAAGCAGTTGAATCATGGAGGCAACCTGACCCTGAGGGGTGTTGGGGTTGGCTGGCACAACCGGAACCCAAACGCCATTTTTGAGCACCCAGTTGGGGCGCGGCCCGGTGGTTGCAGTTACGGCGGCAGCCTGTGCTGGCGGTGCCGTTAAAATTGCTGCGATTAATGAGGCAAGCAAAGCGGTGCAGCAGGCAAGCGCGACAGCGGATTTATGGAAGCGTTCTTTCATCACGCAGGCAGTATAAGCGCCGAGTGGCCGACGGCCAACTGTTCAGACTAGCCGAGCTTGGCGTGGCTGTTTGCGGCTGTAAACCAGGCCGGTATGACGGTGCTGGGAGTATGCGGCTGGCGCTGGGCGGCGGGGCGAGGCTTTTACAGGCTTTGCGCCGGCGACAGGGCGGGTATACTGACTGCGGCAGTTTTTTTTAAGGAACTTATGATGAGTAAAATGCAAAGGAATACACCAGAATATCTGCTCGCCCGAATTGAAAAGTTGCGAACGGCCATGGCCAAAGCCAAGGTATCGTCGCTGCTGGTAACCAATTTTCCCGACGTGAGCTATCTCACTGGTTTTGAGGGGGATGATTCTTGGGCGGTGGTAACGCCAAAAAACATTTGGCTGATCACGGATAGCCGCTATGAGGAGCAAGTTCAGAGGGAGTGCCGATGGGTGCGGACTGTTGTGCGGCGGCAGGGCCTGGCGTTGGAGGTTGCGCGCATAGCCAAGCGCGAAAAGATTGAGAAACTAGGAATACAGCAGGACATTTTTACTCTGCGGCAATTGGAGATTTTGCAGAAAGAGTTGAAGAAGGTGGGCCGGATTAAGCTGGTGCCTGTTTTAGAGATGGTGCTTGCGCTTCGTGTGGTGAAAGATGACCGGGAAGTGAGTTTAATAGAGCGAGCATCTGTGATTGCTGAGGAAGCTTTTTTGGCGGTCAAGGCGTCGCTTCGCGTGGGTATGACGGAAAATGAAATTGCTGCGGCGCTTACGTATGAGATGCGTAAGCGGGGGGCGCAAGGCTCCAGCTTTGACGCTATTGTAGGGATCAACGCCAATGCGAGCCTTCCGCATTACCGTCCGGGCGAGGTGCGACTGGAGAAGGACTCGTTTGTCCTTGTGGATTGGGGCGCCCGGTTTGCTGGGTATTGTTCGGACCATACCCGGATGATTTTTATGGCAGAACCGCCGCGGAAAATTCGAGAAATTTATGGCATTGTGAAGCAGGCACAGCTCGCCGCGATTGAAGCCATCAAGCCTGGCTGCACGGGCCGACAGGTAGATAAAATTGCCCGAGACATCATTAAAAAAGCGGGATATGGCAATTGTTTTAGGCATGGGCTGGGGCACGGCCTTGGACGTGATATTCATGAACAGGTGCCTATTTCATGGCATGCCAAGAATGTGTTAGAGCCGGGGATGATTATTACGATTGAACCGGGCATTTATCTGCCAGGCATAGGCGGTGTTCGCTTGGAGGATGACGTTTTGGTGACGCCGACGGGGCACCGGGTGCTCGGCGAGTTGCCAAAGGACATAGAGTCGGCCAAGATTTAACGGCAAGGGGCGCGTAAGCCTCGCGGTGAATGACAACAGGAGATTCAGCGGTATGGCAAAAGAAATGTTTACCGACAACAAGCGTGTGAAAGATCTCGTAAAGTTGATGGCCGACCATGGCCTGACGGAGATTGAGCTTGTTGAGGATAAAGCGAGCATTCGGTTGAAGCGCGACCTGCCGCAGCAGGTGGTGGCGGCAGCTCCGGCGATGCTTCAGGCTGCGCCGGTGCATGCGGCGCCGGTTGCGGCGGTAAGTGCGGCGGCTGCTTCGACGGCTGGTGCAGCTGTGGATGAAGAAGCGGGGCTGATACCCATAAAATCGCCCATGATCGGGACTTTTTACACGGCGGCTAATCCGGAAAGCGAACCGTACGTAAAGGTTGGTTCGAGGGTGCAGGAAAAGACGGTGGTTTGCATTATTGAAGCGATGAAGGTGTTCAACGAGATACATGCCGAGGCTTCGGGCACGGTGGTGAAAATGCTGGTTCAAAACGGGCAGGCCGTGGAGTACAACCAACCGCTGTTTTTGCTTAAGCCATGAGTTTTTGCTGATGGGAGGCGCCAGGCAACGGCATTGGGGCAAGGTGACGGTCTTAAGCAACGCTAACTCTGGTAGAGGAACTGATGTTTTCACGCATACTGATAGCCAATCGTGGTGAAATTGCTTTGCGCATCATACGGGCGTGCAAAGAACTGGGTGTAGAGTCCGTTGCGGTTTACAGCGAGGCGGACCGTGGCGCGGCGTATCTGAAGCTTGCGGATATGGCCATTTGCATTGGTCCGGGGCCGGCGGCTGAGAGTTACTTGAACATACCTCGCATTATTTCTGCGGCAGAAGTTGCGGATGTACAGGCGATTCATCCGGGGTTTGGGTTTTTATCGGAAAATGCGCACTTTGCCGAGGTGTGCCGCAGCTGCAAGATTGAGTTCATTGGGCCTTCGGCCGAGTCTATGAAGCAGCTTGGCTCGAAGCTGGCGTCTAAGGCTCTCGCGAAGGAATGCAATGTGCCGCTGACGCCGGGGAGCGATGGGCCGGTGAAGTCGGAAAAGCAGGCTGTGGAAGTGGCGCAGAAGATTGGATACCCGGTCATTATTAAAGCGTCGGCTGGCGGCGGCGGCCGCGGTATGCGGGTAGCGCATAACGATATTACGCTCAAAAGCTCACTTAAGGCAGCGCAGGCGGAGGCCGAGGCCGCGTTTAAGGATTCAACGGTATTTATCGAAAAATATCATGAGGAGCCGCGCCATGTTGAAGTGCAAATACTTGGCGACAAGCATGGGCATGTGATTCATTTGTTTGAGCGCGACTGCAGCCTGCAACGGCGGCATCAGAAGTTGGTGGAAGAATCGCCGTGCCCGGTGATAGACCAGAAAACGCGGGAGGAACTTTGCGCCTCAGCGGTGCGGCTGGCGAAGGCGGCCAATTATTATTCCGCGGCGACGGTCGAGTTTATTATGGACAAAAACCGCAAGTTTTACTTTTTGGAAGTCAACACCCGTATACAGGTGGAACACCCCGTTACGGAGATGGTAACCGGGCAGGATTTGATTCAATGGCAGTTGCGTATTGCATCGGGCGAAAAGTTAACGCTGGAGCAAAAGGACGTTCGTTTGAACGGCTGTGCGATCGAGTGCCGCATTAATGCGGAAGATCCCGATAGAAATTTTGCGCCTTGCCCGGGCACACTGGAGGAGTTTGCCGCGCCGGGCGGGCCTGGTGTGCGGCTTGACTCTCATGCGTACCAGGGTTACCGGGTAGGCCCGAATTACGACAGCATGATCGGCAAGCTCATTGTACATCGCCCGACGCGGGCGCAGGCGATTGCGACCATGCGCCGCGCTTTAGAAGAGTTTCGGGTTGGGCCGGTGAAAACCACCATTGGGCTGCATCGGCATATTATGGCGACGCAAGACTTTCAGCAGGCTAACATTGATACCGGATGGGTTGAGCGCACACGCAAAATGGGCTGATAATATTTGGGAGTGCGGCGGATGCGGCGTTTTAGCGCTAAGATAGCCGGATGGGTTTGGCTGCTGCCGGCGTTCTTTGCGCTTGGTCGGCCGGTATTAGCATCGGCTGCCGCGGCTCCTCCGGCGCCACGGCCCGCGGAGACGGTGACACTAACGGGCGTGATACATTCGCCAAGCCCGATCAGTAAAATTGAAGCGGTAAATCGTGTACGGGCTGATGTGCAGGCGGTGAGCCGGGGCAAGGCGGGGCCGTGGGTGTTTCCCGGAACTTGGGATGCCGTAACCGGGCGTTTTACCATTGCTGATGTGCCTGCCGGGCATCATTACGATTTAATTGTTTGGAACAAACAGGCGCGATGGGAAGGTGTCAACATGGCCTATTACCGCCTGTTTACACCCTACGGACATTGGACAAAGGCTGACCGGGCCTGGTTGGATACATTTATTGAAAAGGTGCGGCGCTTCACCAATTACAATAGGCCATTATGGGTTGCTGCAGATCATCGGCATGCTACGGTGGTGATTATGCAGCTTAGAACGACGAACTTTTACTCATCGAAGAGCGGTGAGATAATATTCAGGGTGGCGGTGTGGTATTTTCAGCGCTTTTATGGAGGGTGGCAAAAAATAGACAACATGGGCATTGTACTTACACGATGGCGCGGGCCGGGTAATGAGATACCCAACCCATGGCAGTACTTGCCGGCGATTGGCGGCATTAAGGTATCGCGTGATGGGCATTTTAAGGCGATTGATGTGACCTTGCCGTCGAAGGCGAGTGTGCACTGGGGGTTGGATGGAGCTATTCCGACGGGGCATTAGCGGGAGGCATGCGGCCGACGGCGAGGATGGCCGGTTGTGAGGGTGTTGGCAGGGTAGAAGACGAGGTTGGCATGGCTATGGACGACGGCCTGATGTTTGGCCTTGGACGACGTGAACTATACAATATAGGAGAACGTTGGCCGAAGTTTGGCTTGTCGCTGGATGGATGCATTGGCGGGCGTTGGGCTGATAAGGCCGTCTTGGTCGGCAAGGTTTTGACGATATACGGCCGGGCTGGTCTGATAATATAGCGCTAATGCGGTGAAACGGGCTGTGGCGAAGGTTGGCATGAAAATTGACCCTCGATTTCAGGTTGAAAGCGGAGCCGAAATATTTGGCGGCGCAGAATTGCTGCTCAAGGGGTGCTTGGAAACTCCGGGCGGTGTGGCGCTTTTGACGGGGTATCCGGGGTCACCATTGGCCGGATTTTTTGATTCTTGCCACGACATTGGGCCGCTGCTTAACGAAAAAGGTGTCTGTGCGAAAATGGCCAACAACGAGGCCATCAGCATAGCGATGCTGAACGGCTCGCAAATGGTGGGCGTGCGCGGCATTGCGGTGTTTAAGTCGGTGGGGTTGCATGTAGCGTCGGATGCGCTGGCCTTGGGAAACCTGGCGGGTGTTCCGCACGCAACCGGCGGAGCGGTGGTGGTCTCGGGTGATGATCCCTGGAGCGATTCCACTCAGGTGCCAGCGGACAGCCGGTTTTTATTCGAGCATTTGCGCGTACCGGTGATGGAGCCATCAAACCCGCAGGAACTTAAAGACTGGGTTGCTCATGCGTTTGATTTATCGGTGGCGGCCAAACTTTACGTCGGCATGATGGTAACGGTAGCCCTGGCCGACGGCGGCGGCACGGTGCAGTGCCAGGCCAATCATTGGCCGAGCATTTCAACCAACGCCCGTATCGCAATAGAAACCGCAACGATACCGGTCGAGCAAACAGTTCTTCTGCCGCCGCGAAGCTGGCGACAGGAATTGACGTTTGATGACCGGTTTAAGGCGCTACTGGCCCGATGCAGACAATTGGGGCTTTCTAAGCTGCTTTATCCGATAGATCGCACCTGGCGCGGCGGGCGCTCACAGAAATGTCCGGTTGGTTTTATATCGTCGGGAATGTCGCATACGATTCTTGCGCATGCCTTGCATGAAATGGGGCTGCTGGGGCAGTTTCCAATGCTGAAACTAGCGTTCAGCTATCCGGTGGATGGCGGGCTGGTGGATGAACTTGCGGGTATGTGCGAGCGTGTTGTGGTGGTTGAGGAGCGCCGCAGCTTTATTGAAAAGCAGGTTTCGGAGCATTTGCTTCGCCGCCGCCAGGCGGAGCCGGAGAACCCTGCATTGCGCTGCGAAGTATGGGGCAAGATATTTCCGGGGGGGCGGGCGGGCATACCGGATACGCGTGGTTTGCACCCTTCAATACTTATAGACTTGTTGACGCAGTTTTTGCGTGATACGCCCAACATTCCACATGAGCTTTCCAATGGGAAGCTTTCAGAAGAGCTGGAGATTATACGGCTTGCGGGGCGGCTGCAGGAAGCTGTGCCGGTTCGAACGCCGGCGTATTGCCCCGGTTGCCCGCATCGCGATTCGTCCAGTGCGCTCCTGGAGATTCGCAAGCGGCTGCTGGATCCGGTGTATATGCAGGAACGTCATAACCGCAAGCCGATGGATCTTGTGGCACATGGGGATACCGGCTGTTATACGATGATGATGTTTGAGCCGAACAAGCCGCTGATGCACAACTACAGCGGCATGGGGCTTGGCGGCGCCACGGGCGGCGGCGTTGACCCGTTTATTACCAACAAACAGATCGTATTCATGGGTGATGGCACGTTCTTTCATTCGGGGCAGGTGGCGATCGCCAATTCGATTAATCAGGGTCAGGATATCACCTACATCATTCTCGAGAATAAAACCACGGCTATGACGGGCCATCAGCCCAATCCGACGCTGCAGGAAGACATCACCGGCAATATGGTTTTAGCGCATGATATTGAGCGCATTGTTAACGCGCTGATACCGGAAGCGGCGGGATCATTGGGCATTAAACGGCGTGATGGTCGGACGTTGCCGCAGCCAAGGGTTGTCCGTATGAACCCAGCCTCACGCGAGGAATACCGCGATACGCTGGAACGCATTATTCTTGAAGATGGCGTGAAAGTGGTTATTGCCGATAAAGAATGCGGCATCACCTTTAACCGGCGGAAGCACCGCGTGGAAATTCAGGAGAAGAAGGAGATCGGCTTTGTGCGCCAGAAGGTGCACATGAACATCACCGATGAAGTTTGTGAGTACTGCCTGGAATGTACCAATCAGACCGGATGTCCGGGGCTGAAGGTAATTGCGACCGACTACGGCCCGAAAATACAGACTGATTTTACCACCTGTGTAAATGATGGCGCCTGTGCGCGCATTCATGCGTGTCCGAGCTTTGAACAGGTGATTGTCACGCGTAAAAAGCCGCCGCGGATGCCCGATGAAGTGGTGGACCTGACGGGCATGCCCGAACCGCCGATGATGAAAATGGGCGACCACTGGCGCTGCTATCTGGCCGGCGTCGGCGGAATGGGCATCGGCACGGCGGGAGAGATACTGGTGCGTGCCGGACATAAAGAAGGCTATCAAATTAACTTTGTGGACAAAAAAGGTCTGGCCATTCGTAATGGCGGAGTGTTCAGTCAATTGCTGTTTTCGCGTGGGCCGACGCCCGGTTCGGCGATTACGCCTTTCGGCAAGGCAGACCTGCTGATAGGCGTGGACGCATTGGAGGCGGCGCGCGCCACTTCCCCCAATGATATGCTGCGCGTGGCGTCGCCGATTTTTACGCATGCGGTGGTTAACATCGGCAAGACCAATACGATTATGAGCCTGCTGGGGCGGGAGGATTTTTCGCCTGAGGAACTGGCGCAGCGCATAGAAAAACAATGCAGGCCCGGGCAGTTTTTCAGCTTTAACGTGGGCGATTTATGCGAGCGCCTTCTGGACTCTAAGCTTTATGCCAACATCATGATGTTGGGCGTGGCGTACCAGCTTGGGTTTATTCCGGTTTCTTACAAGAGCCTTACATGGGCCATTCGCCATGCGGTGGGGCGTGAGTTTGAACGCAACTACCGGGCGTTCAACATCGGTCGAAAAATTGTGCTGCGGCCCGATTTGTTTGGTGTGGCGGCCCCGCGTGAAGTTGAAACAGTGGAAGGAGCCATTGAGCGCAAAGCCAAGATTTTGCAGGTAAGTTCGGCCTGGGGGAGGCGCAACGCCCGCGAATACAGGGCCATGTGCAAAGATACGCTGGCCCAGATGCCGCAGTTAGATGACGCGGCAAAGCGCGATTATGTCATTCGGCTCTTTGACGCGATTCAGTGGGGGACGCTGGTGTATGGCCGCGGGTATGCCGCCCGTGTGGTGCGGACATATGCGCAGGACAACCCGGAGCGGGCCTTTGCCGTGACGCGCGCGGTTATTTGGAACTTGGCCAAAGTGATGATGATTAAAGATGAGGTGTACGTCGCCATGATGTACACCAGTCCGGAGAAATACCGTCGCGACCGCCGCCGCTTTAACGTCAACCCGGCGAACGGCGATAAAATAAAGTATCTTCATCTGAACCGGCCGGAGTTTGAGATTGCCGGTTTTAAACTGCGTTTTCATTTAAAGGGGCGTGATTGGCATATGCGCATTCTGCGGCATTGCCGGTGGCTTCGAACCCTGCTGCCAGGCTGGCATGCCCGCGAAAAGGCTTTTCGCGAGTGGTACATGCGGCTGGTGGATACCTGCGAGCTCCACGAGCCGTGGTTGTACAATTTGTGGTTGGACATTATACGATCGCCCGAGCCGGTAACCGGGTTCCGCGAAGTGCGTTATCCAAAAATGGACGCGGCACAGTCGCGGGTGAAGGAATTACAGCGGGCGATTGCGGCGGGCAAAGCGGACAGCCAGTTGCGCAATATTCCGCGGTCGGTAAGCTTGAGCAATCAGGTGATTGGCGCGTTTCGCGGGTCGACATAGACGCGAAGTGGTGTTTTGTGACGGCTTAGAGCAAAAACGGCCGATTGCATGCGGGGGTTTTTCTTTGGCACCGCGATGGTGGCGCGATGCTGCTTTAGCGGCGTCCCTGGCTATGGGCTGATAGGATGTGCTTGGTTCTGGCTAAAAGGGGCGAAGATGGTTGTTTTGGCCTATCTCGGTTATGAGGCCAAGTGAATAAGCGAATTGCCGCACTATTATTCTTGACGTTTTGGCCGGGTAACATAGAATCACGGTTAATCGCCGAGCTTTCAGGGATGCTATAGTGCTTCCGGCGGCGGAACCCAAGCGTGAGGAGCGTTGCATGGCGGTTCACTCAAGCGTAGGCTTTAAACTTAAACTAACAGCGGCTTTGGCGGTTGGTATTTGCTGCGCGATGATAGGGTTGGTACGTGCCGACAGCTGCGCCAAATCGAAATCGCAGGTGTTGCCGGGCACACAGGTTTTGCCGCACGCCACAGCTGATAATCTCAACCTCAAAGAGCTGTGGCAAATACCGATCGGCCTGTCGAAAGTTGATGGCGACCAGGTGTTGGGCATGTGGCGCGTCGGGCCTAATTTGTATGTTTCCACGCTTCACGGTTATCTTGTTTCAATTAATGCAAAGGCTGGAACCATAAATTGGGACGCCAAGCCGGCACGCGAAGGCCGAACTATTTCAGCGCCGGCCGTGGCCGGGAAAGATGAAATTGTTATTTTGGCGCAAGGCTACGCACTGATGATGAATACCAAGACGGGTGAGATCACCAAGCGCGGACTGCTTGGCGCTGCACCTGGCACCGATCCTACTATATACAACGGGCGGCTGCTGGTGGGCGGCGTAGATGGCGGTTTTTATGGTTTGTCGGCTAAGTTTCCGGGGATTGTTCGCTGGGCTCAGCTTTCCACCAAAGACTCATTTACTTCAGACCCGGTTCTGGGTATTGATGGCTCGGTAACTTTTGCGAGCCATTTGGGTTACATATGGAATAAGGATGCAGTCTCAGGCATCGGTAACTGGAAACGCACCGTTCTCGGCGGTGTTGTAGCGCCGCTGACGCACGCGGGCAAACTGGCATTTGTGCCATCGCTCGACAACAACGTGTACGCCTTTGAAATTACCTCCGGGCAGTGCCCATGGGTGGAACATTTACCGGGGCGGCTGGATCAACCTGCGATTCCCAATGGTAAACAACTACTGGTGGTGAGCAGCGGCATTGGTCTTTTTTCACTTAATTCGCAAACGGGCGTTGAAAAATGGGGGCCTGTAAAGGGCATTGCCAGAATATTGGCGATTCATCAGGGCCAGGCGTATGGGATTACAGCAACGGGCGCGATCAAGTTGATATCGCTGGCCACAGGTCATATTGACGCCTCCGGGACGATTCCTATGTTGCACGCCTTTGCCGACAACTGGGCCGGCTCAACCGTTTATGTGGCCACCACCGATGGTCGCGTGGCCGCGCTTGTGCCCGACGAGACCCCTTAATTTGTGTTGCACCCTATGTGAGATGCCATTCGCCAGCTGCCGGAATCTTTTTCGGGCAGGTGCGTGTTCGTTATGTGGTAATTCATTGAGAAAAGTGATATGGCAAATGACTTTGTGCCTGTTAAACGGGTTTTGATATCGGTGTCGGACAAGGCGGGCGTTGTGGAGTTTGCCGCAGCGCTGCAGGGGGAGTTTGGGGTGGAGCTTGTTTCGACCGGGGGCACGGCAAAGGCGCTTAGCGAAGCCGGCCTGAAGGTGCGGGATGTTGCGGAGGTGACGGGCTTTCCGGAAATGATGAGCGGGCGCGTTAAAACGCTCCATCCGCTTATTCATGGAGGTTTGCTGGCGCTGCGCGACGATCCCGAGCATGTTGCGGCGATGCAACAGCACCATATACCGCCGATAGATATGCTTGTGATTAATCTGTACCCGTTTGAGCAGGCGGTTGCCAGGCCGGATTGCACCTTCGAGCACGCCATTGAAAACATTGACATCGGCGGGCCGGCGATGATTCGCTCGGCCGGCAAAAACCATCGCAGCGTGGTGCTTGTGACCGACGCGGGACAATATCAGCAAACGCTTGATGAATTAAGAGGGCATGGCGGCGGCACGACTTATCATTTTCGACGAGAGATGGCGACACGGGCATTTGCGCGTACGGCTGCTTATGATGCGGCCATACATGCGTATTTGCAGAAGGTCAGCAGAGAAGCCGGGGTGAACTTGGCGCAAGCCGCCGCCACGTTGCCTGAGCATATAAACCTGTCGCTCAAAAGGTTGCAATCGCTCCGCTATGGCGAAAACCCGCATCAGGCGGCCGGGCTTTACGTAAGCGATGCAACGAGCGGCGGTATTGCGGCGGCACAGCAACTGCATGGCAAAGAGCTTTCGTATATTAACCTGCTCGATGCCGACGCGGCATGGTCGCTGGTGCGCGAGTTTGACCGGCCGGCGGTTGCCGTTATTAAACATGCCAACCCATGCGGATGCGCCGCCGCCGATACCATCGCCGATACGTTTGACGCCGCGTATGCGGGCGACCCCGTTGCGGCGTTTGGCGGCATTGTGGCGCTGAACCGAAGCGTCAGCAAAGCGACCGCCGAACGCATAGCCTCCGGCAAGCGCTTTTTAGAGGTGTTGCTGGCGCCGGGCTTTGACGCTGATGCGTTGGCTTTGCTGAAAAGCCGCTGGGCTGATTGTCGTATTCTGGCGTTGCCGCTGGAGGGCCCTGCCGACCACACCCTGAAAATGCACAGCATCTTGGGTGGCGTTTTGGTGCAGGAGTCTGATTCGGCCGGCTTTGACCGAAGCAACGCACGGGTGGCTTCGCAGAGGCAACCCACCGAGCGCGAGTGGGCTGATATGGCATTTGCATGGTTGGTGGTCAAGCATGTTAAGAGCAATGCCATCAGCGTGGCTGCTGGCGGGCAGTTGCTGGCCAGCGGCGCCGGGCAAATGAGCCGTGTGACAAGCTGCCGCCTGGCCGTGGAACTTGCCGGTCAAAACGGGCACAAGGCGCAATTGGCGGGCGCAGCGGCGGCATCGGATGCGTTTTTTCCGTTTAGCGATGGCCCGGCCATTTTGCTGGATGCGGGCATAACGGCCATCATTCAGCCGGGCGGGTCTAAACGCGACCAAGACACGATAGATTTATGCAACTCGCGCGGAGCGGCGCTGGTGTTGACCGGGCAGCGGCACTTTTTGCATTAAAACCAGCCGCGATAACTCGGCGCAGCGCTTTTGCGGCCGGGTAGGGCTTGGTGTGCATGGGCGTAGCCCCATGAAGCGATCATGGGTCTGGACGTGTGTTTCAAGTTAGCACGACAGCGCTATAAAGGCTCAAGATTTTCTTTCGGATGGCCGATGAGTAAGGTCATACGAAAGGGGTGGCGGCATGGATGCGCAACAATTACAGTCACTGGTACCGGCGTTGGAGGGGTATATCAAGGGCTATTCGCCTTGTTTTAAGCGGGAAAGCACCTTCTGGCATTTCCGCAGCTACCTGCTGGGTCTCATGGCGGACTTGGATCGCAAGAGTATAGAACCGATTGCCTTGGCAACCGGCACGGCGGTACGTACGTTGCAGGAATTTCTGGCCTTTTTTGCCTGGGACCATGCCCGTATCGACCGCATGCTGATGGATCATGTGGCCCAGCGCTGTCCGACGGGTGGTAT
This sequence comes from Phycisphaerae bacterium, assembly GCA_049965775.1. Lineage (GTDB taxonomy): Bacteria > Planctomycetota > Phycisphaerae > WQYP01 > WQYP01 > JABEVB01. The sequence goes on along the minus strand of JBMFVX010000074.1, from coordinate 68 downwards.
CGGGGTCATCGATGGCAGCGGCCATGCCAAGCGTGGTGTCAAGACACCCGGTGTCCAACGACAGTATT
>JBMFVX010000073.1:0-14836 GCA_049965775.1 Phycisphaerae bacterium | reverse complement strand
GGCTCTCCGCATTGCGCTTCGCTTGGGTATTGCGAATATGATCCCTTGCCGGAGTGCCAAAAAATATGGCCACACCCTATCGCAATGCAAACTTCACTCAACCCTTGCCTTGGCCATAGGTTCAAGTACAATTCCATCTTTGGCTAAGCGGTACCTGCATGGAAGGCAGGCCGCCAGCCGGATTGATACTCAAGGAGAACGTACAATGTTGGCTCGTATGTCATGGTTCAAGGCAATGGTCCTCGGAGCAGCGGCCGTTGTTCTTGTTGGTTTTAACACCGGCTGCTCACAAGACAAAGTAAAGGCGGAGCGCGATCAACTGCTTCAACAGAATCAGCAGCTCAAGGCCCAGCTTGCCGCCGCCAATGCCCAGGAAAAAGCCGACCAGCAGCAACTGCAGCAGCAGCAAGCCGCTATGAATGCTTCGGCCCAGCAGCAGACACAGACGCCGCCGCCCGCAACGGCTCAAAATCAGACCAACATACTGCCGCCTGAACCAAACACCGCCGGCCAGAACTCCGCCGAAACACGACACCATCATTACCATCATGTAGCAAGCCGCTCGCACGTTACCCATGAACGCGGCTTCACCATCGAAACACATCATGGCGTATCGCGTCTGGTTGTTTCGAGCGATCTGTTGTTTGCCTCGGCCAGCGCACGGCTGCATCCATCCGCCGAGCGAACGCTCATGCGTGTGGCCCACCTGCTGCGGAGCCGCTATGCCGGTCATCGCATCCTGATCGAAGGCTACACCGACAGCCGCCCCATCCACCATCCCTACAAGAGCAATTACGCCTTGGGCCTGGCCCGGGCACGCTCGGTTGAGATGTTTTTGGCGCACCATGGCGTATCGCGCTCCAGAATGCGGGCCATCAGCTTTGGTTCGGAGCATCCGCGTTCGCGCACCGACCTGGCGCTCAATCGCCGCGTAGAAATTGTCGTCCTTCGGCGCTGATGCCGCATGACGACGAACCGCACCCTGTTGTTGCCGGGGCGGTTGCGAATATGTCGGGGCCGAGGCCGGTTGAAAAACCGTCACAAGGCCCCGATTTTTTTGACCCCAGCAAACACCGCCCCGCCGCTGCCGGGCCTGAATAAAGAAATCAGAAAAAATCATGCTAGCAATTGTTGATTATGGCATGGGCAACCTTCGCAGCGTGCAAAAGGCGTTTGCCACAGTGGGCGTGGCCGCAAGCGTTGTTCGTGCGCCTGAACAGCTTAAGCAGGCCGACCAACTCGTGCTGCCCGGCGTTGGCGCCTTTGGCGACGCAATGCGCATATTACGCGAAACGGGGCTGGACCAAGCCGTTGTTGACTTTGTCCGCACGGGCCGCCCGTTTCTGGGTATTTGTCTGGGGCTGCAGTTGCTGTTTGAAACCGGTTTTGAAGATGGCCGTCAACCTGGCTTGGGAGTCATTGTCGGCGAGTGCATTCGGCTCTGCGTAGATGAGCCGCCCCTTCACCTTAAGGTGCCTCACATGGGATGGAACGCCCTGACATTTCAAAAACACTCGCGGCTGTGGCAGGGGCTTACACCCGGCTGCCATGCCTACTTCGTGCACAGCTACCATGTCAAACCCGCCGATGCGGCGGTGGTTGCGGCCGCCACCGAGTATGGCATCCCAATCGTCGCCGCCATCGAAAAGGACAACATCGTGGCCACACAGTTTCACCCTGAAAAAAGCCAGACCGTGGGCCGTATTATTCTCAAAAACTTTGCTGATATTCGGTGAACGATCATGACCAGTAAAAAAACAGTTGAATTAATACCCGCCATAGACCTTCGCAACGGCAAGGTTGTGCGCCTTCTGCAGGGCGACTACCAGCGCCAAACCACCTACTTTGTGGACCCTGTTGACACCGCCAAATCATTTCAAGACGCAGGTTGCCGCTGGATGCACGTGGTAGACCTCGACGGAGCTCGCGAAGGCCGCCCGCGTAATCTTGAAATTATCGAAAAAATCGTGCGAAGCACCAAGCTCAACGTTGAGGTAGGCGGCGGCATCCGCGATGAAGAGGTTATTGAGTATCTGCTGGCCATAGGAGCACAGAGGCTCATCATCGGCACCCGGGCCATCAGCGACTTCAACTGGTTTAAAACCATCGTTTTCGACCAGCGATTTCGAAACCGCATCATTCTCGGCCTCGATGCCCGCGAGGGCCGCGTCGCCACCCACGGCTGGACCAGCCCCGATGCCGACGCCCCGCTAGCCACCGACCTCGCCTCCGGTGTGGACGATTGGCCCCTCGCCGCCATTATTTACACCGACATCGCCCGCGACGGCATGCTCAGCGGCCCCAACATCAATGCTACGCGTGATCTTCTCACAGCGGCCAAGCGAGTACCGGTTATTCACAGCGGCGGCGTAAGCACGCTGGCCGATATTGCCGCTCTTAAGCAGCTCCCCATCAGCGGCATTATTGTCGGTAAAGCCATTTACGAAGGACGCCTCAACGTCGCCGAGGCGGTACAATTGCTTGCCGCGGCCGCCTAACTCCCCGGCACAACGGCGAGGTCAACAAGGCCGCCCAGGAGAGTTTCGAATGACCAGTGAACACGACTCCAACAACCTACAGCGACTCGCGGAATCCATTGTCGCCAGCTATCACGAGCACGAAGATATTCAATATATCGGCGCCACTTGGCTGCCCAATCGCGACACCATCATTGCCTTGCTCCGGCAGTTGCGCGAAGTGCTTTTTCCCGGTTTTTTTGGCCGCCAAAACCTCACCGAAAATGAGCTTCTCCTGCATACCAGCTCCATGATTGCATCTATGCGCGATACGCTTTTTGACCAGGTGCGCCGCGCCATTCGGCACCGCGAGCAGCGCGGCAAAATACACGACTGCCCCGATTGCGACACCACTGCCGCCGCGCTCACCGACGAATTCCTCGGCTCGCTGCCCGAACTCCGACGCATCCTCGCCACCGACGCCAAGGCCGCGTTCGACGGCGACCCGGCCGCCAGCAGTCCTGATGAAATTATCTTCTGCTACCCCGGGTATTTCGCCATCACCACCTACCGAATCGCCCATCAGCTCCATCGCCTCCAGGTGCCGCTGATACCGCGAATCATGACTGAATACGCCCACAGCCTTACCGGCATAGATATCCACCCCGGAGCCGACATCGGCGAGTATTTTTTCATAGACCACGGCACCGGCGTTGTCATTGGCGAAACCACCACCATCGGCCGCAATGTTAAAATCTATCAGGGGGTGACGCTCGGCGCGCTGTCCACACGCGGCGGCCAGCAACTCCGCGGCAGCAAACGCCATCCCACCATTCAAGACGATGTGATGATCTATCCCAATGCCAGCATTCTCGGCGGTGAAACGATCATTGGAGCCGGTGCCACCATCAACGGCAACGTATTTATCACGCAATCGGTTCCGCCGCATACACGCGTAAGCGTTAAACACCCGGAATTGCAGTATCGCAACCGTCCGCCGCGCGAGTTTGTGCAGCAGCAACCGCCCGATTTCCAAATTTAGCGGGCGGCTTTCGTCGCCGGGCTGGTAGCGGGCGTGTGCGCCGGAGGCACAGGCGGCGAACCTTGCCTCTGTGCCGATTGAGACGATGCGACGCTGCGTGTCGTGGGAGCGGTTTGTGCCGCCACCGCACCCAGCAGCGGTGTTAGCGGTGTAATGTTCGGGTTGCCGCGGGCGCCATCTCCCAGCATTTCTTGAATGTTGATGCGCGACAGCGTGCGCCGCACGCGGTTTTCCACGGAATAGCCTTTGTCAGCAATGCAAATGTTGTAAAGCTTTACCGCGGCATAAAGCGTACGATGCCGCAGAATACCCGGCGGAAATGTGTACCCCAGTCGCTGCAGGTATTTTCCGGCATGATACGCCTGGTGATTGCTCTGCCTGGCCGTCGCAAGCATATTGTCCAGAACGGCCGGCCCCCCATGCACAAACGCGGTAATCATCGCCTGGCGCAGCGCCCGGTCTTTACGCACAAAGCGTGCATAGGCGTAAATGGCCATAGCGGCATGCTGGTCGCCGCCGCGTACTTTTGCGTATTGCTGTGCGAGGTAATCGGCAAGCTGCGTATTTTGTACAACCAATATGCGTGCCGCATTGATCTGCGAAAGCAGCACATGGTTGGCCCGCACCTCGCGCGTTTCATGTATCATCAGCCAGTGCACCATGTCGTGCGCTGCATCAAGCTGACCGCGGGCCAGCAGCATCAAAATGAGCTGAACATCAGCCTTTTCGGCCAGCACGGCCATCTGCATTCGCACGGTCAGCGGCGTCGCCGCCAGCCAGGCCAACTCATGACTCATGCTCCAGACTGCCGCCACCTGCAGCACCTTGCCACCGTCCGCCAGCCGCATAAACAGCCGCAGCGCCCGCTGCGCCACATCTGAACTCCCCCGACTCTGATAGCACAGCGCAAAGGCCCGCAGACACAATAGCCGCCCCAGCCCCGCCGAGTTACTTTGCCCGACGGCCGCGAGCATTTTCGACGCCAAAGCCGCCCGAGCCGAAACGTTCTGCCGCCGGGCCTGCGCCGCCTGCGTACCAAATTGCTGCTGAAACTCCTGCCAATCTTGCGACGAATAGAGCGGCGTCATCCCCTGCGGCACAATGCTCGGGAGTGTTTGCACCAGGTCCAGAGCAGGTAAAATATCACCGCTCGAAACCTGCGGCGGCAATACCGGGTTGCCGGCCTCGCGTTGCACCACCGCCTCGGACCGCGGCCTAAGGGGACGATGCCTGCCAGTGGCCAACGCTGTCATCGTTGTCAGCAGTCCGCAGCACGCCAACACCGCCAGCGTCCACCGCATTTTAAATGACCTTTTCACCATGTAAGCCCTGCGCCACAGCTAACAATATTGTACGCCATCCACGATGTCTCCTGCCGAGCAAGATTAAGCATCCATGCCCATCGGCAGCCGCTATTATCAGAGTTCGCCTTAGCATTACAAGCAGTTTGGGGTCTGATCGTGGTCACGCGGGTGGCAAGCCAACTTAGCCTGCTGCAACCGCCGCCTCGCCAATACGTTCCATGCGGCAACCTCTATTGCAGTACTTAACTCCCCGAACCTACCCCCCGCCTCAAAACTTACAGCCACCCCTTGCAGCGGCCACAGGCGCTTTTCCGGCAATACCAACCGTGCACCCCGCCCGGCAAAGCATTCGCCGAGTTGCCTATTTCCCGCTAAAATCCCTGCCATGAAGACAATTGCCTACCAGCAATGCATCAACCCTACATGCAGTGCCACTTTTGATATTGGCCAGGTGCTTACTTCGTGCGCCAAGTGCGGAGAACTGCTCGATATTCAATACGATTGGAGCAAAGCGAGCCTGCCCAAGTCGCTCGACGCATTTCAGCAGCGCTGGCAGAACCGGCGCTTTCCGCTTGATTACTCCGGCGTATGGCGCTTTCGCGAACTCTTGCCATTTGCCGCCGATGCCATGGTCTGCACCGTCGGCGAAGGACAAACCTTTTTACAGAACGCGGTATGCCTCGGCAAAGAACTCGGCATGTGGCCCGGACAACTTTGGCTGCAGTACGAGGGCATGAACCCCTCCGGAAGTTTCAAGGACAACGGCATGACCGCCGCGTTCACCCATGCCCGCATCGTCGGAGCCCGCCGGGTTGCCTGCGCCAGCACAGGCAACACCTCAGCATCACTGGCTTTGTATGCCGCAATGAACGGCTTTCAGGGCGTGGTGTTCATCGGCTCGGGCAAAATTGCCTTTGGAAAGCTATCTCAGGCACTCGACTACGGCGCTCTAACCCTCCAAATAGAAGGCGACTTCGACACCTGCCTTGCCCGCGTGCGGCAGGTAAGCAGCCAACTCGGCCTTTACCTTATGAATAGCGTCAACCCGTTTCGCCTTGAAGGCCAGAAAACTATTATGTACCGCATCCTGGAATCGCTGAGTTGGCAACCGCCCGATTGGATTATTGTGCCCGGCGGCAACCTGGGCAATTGCTCCGCCTTTGGCAAGGCGTTTCTCGAACTGCAGCAGCACGGCCTCATAAAGCGCATTCCTCGATTGGCCATCATTAATGCCGAAGGCGCTAACACGCTTTATAGCATGGTGCAGGCGGGCATCTCCTGGAACGGCGGTCATGTAAACCAGGCAGCCATTGACGCCTTTTATGCCGATATGGACCGTCGCCAACTTCATGCCCACACTGTTGCTTCCGCCATTGAAATCGGCCGGCCGGTTAATCTTAAAAAAGCGCTGCGATCACTTGACGTTATGAAGGGCGTTGTCGCCCAGGTGTCAGATAACGACATTCTCGAAGCCAAAGCCATGGTCGGCCGATTTGGCTTTGCCTGCGAGCCGGCCAGCGCGGCAACCATTGCCGGCCTGCGGCAACTGTTGGCCAATGGCACCATTTCTCGCCATGAGCGCGTGGCCTGCGTGCTTACCGGCCATGGGTTAAAAGACCCCGACGCCACGGTTTATTACCACACCGGTGTTCGCACCAAAGAAGCCAAGTACCCACCCGCCGAGCCGACATGGGGCCATCTCGCCAACAAGCCCGTTCGCGTTGCCGACGACTTGCAGGCTATTATTCGCAGCCTCGGCCTCGATGAAAACTCCATTGATCAAGATGTTGCCGCCGGCTATGTGGAAACCAGCCGCGATCTACCCTTTATAGAGTATTAATCTATGGCCGTCGCCGATGGGCCTCCGCCCATGCGGGCCTCAGCAGAAAGCACACTATGACCAACACGCAACAGCCTATTACAGCCGCAACGCTCGCCGAACATGTCGGCGGGAAACTCCTTGGCGATGGCTCGGTGCGCATTGAGCGCTGCCGCTCGCTCGGCTCCGCCGGGCCGCATGAAGTCAGCTTTGTTTCCAACATCAAATACCTCAAGCAGTTGGCCACCACACAAGCCGGCTGCGTGGTAATTGGCGACGAAGTGCAACCCGAAAAAATTGTCCGCAGCGGTGGCTTGCCCCCGCTTACTTTCATTCAAATTGCCGATCCGTATTTCGCCTTCCGACAGATCATGGTGCTGCTGCATGGTTTTCGACCTCACGATGCCGTTGGCAAAGCAACGCAGGCGACAGTGGCCGCCAGTGCTCAAGTCGGCCGCAACGTCAATATTCACGCCGGTGCGGTGGTAGGCGAGCGCGTTCGCATCGGCGACAACACTACCATCTATCAAAACGTAAGCATTATGAACGATGCGGTTATCGGCGAAGGCTCCATTCTTTACCCCGGCTGCGTGGTGTACGATCGTTGTGTGCTGGGTAAACGCGTTATTCTGCAGGCGGGCGCAGTGATTGGCTGTGATGGCTACGGCTTTGCGACGCATCAGGGTGTGCATCACAAAATACCGCAAATCGGCAATGTCGTGCTTGAAGACGATGTAGAGGTTGGAGCCAACACCGTTATCGAGCGGGCCGCTATGGAAAGCACCACCATTGGCAAGGGTACCAAGCTTGGTAACCTGGTGGTCATTGGTCATAACTGCAAAATTGGCGAGCATAATCTTCTGGTAAGCCAGGTCGGCATGGCCGGCAGTTCCAACACCGGCCAGTACGTTGTACTTGCCGGGCAAGTCGGAGTTTCGGGGCACATATCCATCGGCAATCAAGTAACCGCCGCGGCGCAGGCAGGCATAACCGAAGATGTCGCCGACAAGCAAATAATAGGTGGTTCGCCGGCGATCGCCTGGCGCACAGCACGCAAGGCGTACACGCTAATCGAGCACCTGCCCGAATTCGCCAAACGCCTGCGCGAGCTCGAAGCTCTTGCCGAAAAGGTCAAGGCCAGCCTGCCTGATTCAGATAAAACAAGCCCGTAACCAGCCCCGCGCCACGGGCCGACAAGTTTTTGAGGCCCAGCCCCATTGCACGCCTGTTACATCTTGCCTTTTTCGCAAGAAGCGCGATCTACTTTTGAGCCAGGGATGTCAAAATCTCCCCGCGCTGGCCGAGACAGACCTCTACGGCATGGGGTAAGTTGTTGGGGGTTGATTTTAACCGCGCACTGCGGCCAACGCAGCGGCGTAGTCAGGCTCCTGAGCAATTTCAGGCACAAGCTGCGAGTAGACAACCTTGCCGGCCGGATCTATCACTACCACCGCCCGTGCGAGCAAACCCACCAGCGGGCCGTCGCTTATGGTAAGGCCATAGCGCTGCCCAAACTCGGCATGGCGAAAGGCCGAAACCGGGTGAACCTTCGCCAATCCTTCGGCGCCACAGAATCGCTTGAGCGCAAATGGCAGGTCCTGCGAAGCGCACAACACTGTTGCGTTCGGGTGTGCGGCCGCCTGCTCATTAAACTTACGGACTGAAGTGGCGCACACCGAGGTATCAATACTCGGAAATATATTCAGCACCACCCACTTGCCGGCCAATTCTTTCAGCGGCAGTTCGCTTAGATCAGCACGGGTAAGAGTAAAGTCTGGGGCCGCTGCGCCGGTGGCTGGTAAATTACCTGAGGTATGAATGGGTGAACCCTTAAAGGTAACAGTTGCCATAATGCGTCCTTTACTAAATGCACGTTACATGCGTTTCTCTGCGACGTCGCAAGAGCGTATCGCAAAGGATTCTACCGCCAAGTTGTACTTGAGGGCAAAGCAACACCAGGCCTGCATCGCCAATCAGACAACCTTTATGTGGCTGGATCGGTGCGATTGAAAGCAGCGCCGCACCATGGCAGCCTGGCGTGTTCGCGCGTGCGCGGCGTCATCGCCTCAAGATGTAATACAGGCAATTTGGCAGAAGATGTACCACCCTCAGCGGCCCCTTCCTTTGCGCCAAAATCGCGGTTGGCAGCGGATTGCCATTTTCGTCGAGCGCGGTAATTGCAAGCGGAGCGCCCGGCAGGCTGGGCACAGCAACCGTCGCGGCTATATTGCGAATGTTCCAAGGCCCGGCCCCCATGGCTGTAATGGTGTGGTTGCGCACCGTAAAGCCAAAAGGCTTTTCACGCGTCATAACCTGCAGCAGCATTTTGTGGGATTGCGCTATGGGACGATTGTCCATCGCAATCAGCAGAATGGCGCCAAAGGCATTGCGGCTATTCAACACAACATGGCCCAACTGCACGCGGCCGGCCTTCTTCAAAAACCCGATAACTCCTCTGGCCTGAGGGCTGTTAAGTGTCACGAAACCCGTATGGTAGTTCCAAAAAAGCTGGCCCGTTGCGGCTTTCACGGTACCGGCGGCGGTATTGATGTATTGGCGGCAGTTGGTCATATGCTGGCTAAACCGGGCTGCGCCCTCGCTGCGGACAATGCGGCCCACATCAAATAAAAGCGGGGTAAACCGCTGGCCCGATGCGTAGGCGCCCGCAGCGCTGCGGCCGTTTGCGGCGGTGTTATTGCCCAGCCATTGCGGGTCCATATTGGCGGGGCCTGCGGCTGCCGAGCCGTGGAGTGCAAATAATTGCCGCAGGGTCAAAGCCTGTTCAAAAACCACCGGCCCGCGCTTGAGCATATTGCCACGAAACAGCAGCGCCGCCGCCGGAAACTGCCCTATGGCCGCCGGGCTGCAATCCTGAAACTCCTTCATCCGCTGGTCTACCAGTGAATCGCTGCCAATACAGAAAAAGCACAAACCGCTTAAATCGGCAAGCCGCCCATACGCCGCCGCGAGCATAACACCATCCGCACGCCAGCGATTGGGATTATCAAAACCGATTTCCGAAATATATGTGGGGTACCCGCGCTCCGAAATTTGATTAAACGGCATCGCGGCCGGCGAGAGCACGGCGGCTCGGCTGCGAAAGCTATGCCCCACCGCCACCGACCATGCCGCAAATTTGCCCGTATGCGGCCCGGCAAAGTAGCCGTGATGGTCCATCACATCACCCGGTTGATAGGTATAGCGTTCAAGGGCATCGAGCGTTTGGGCATCTGCGGTAATCCAGTTGCTGCAGGTAATAAGGCCCCGGTAATGCAGGTTGCGCCGCAAATAGCTGTCCACATTTTGGTAAAAGGTGCGCTGCGTATCGGTTAAAAAGTGCACCTGGTCGCTGATGCGCTTGCGCAGTTGCGGCAGCTTGGTCATTGCCTGGCTGGTCATGAACCATGCACTGTACAGGCCCGTAAGCCCTTGGGCTGGATCATCTCGCTTGTTGGCCGCATGCCCCCAGGCTCGCATGGCCGCAGCCACGCTGCCGTAGCGCCGCGTCAGCCATGCCGAGTATTGCCTTTCCAGTTCGTGCCAGCTTTGCGGCGAGAACGATTTGCGCGAAAATGTCCAGAATAACAGGCTGTCTTCATTTTGATTCTCTACGATGGCTACACCCGGGTTCTGCCCCAGCGGCACACCATTGTACGGGTCGGCTGTGGTGAGAATGGTTGCCAGCCACTGGCGATACATCTGCTGCAGCCGCGGGTCTAACTCCAGCAAACCAAAGGGTTGCTGGCCCGGCTTGTACCCGGCGAGGCCCAGCCGGTGCGCATCCGTGTCCAGCACATAGTAAAAGCTCAAGTCCAGATAAATACCCTGGCGCTTTAAGGCGTATACAAGATATTGAAGATGGTGCAACTTGCGCAGCGAAATTCGCGGCGTACCTGAGCCTGATGTCAGAAGGCTATCGTGGTATCGCACCATGTTGACGCCGCATCGCGCCAGCCGCCGCGCCATGATGTTGATGTACGCATGGCCGACATCAGTATTGCTGTTGCCGACATCAACGCCCCAAAAGCGCACCGGCTGGCCTGACCCCAGCGTGAAATGCCCGTCCTGGCGCCGTACATAGCCGTGCTCACCGGCGATTTGCTCATTTAAATATCGTAAGTTAAGGCCCCCAGGCTGGTTTGGTTGCGTCGGCGTGGGGTTCCAGCAGAACCAGCCCGGCATGGCCTGCTGCAGGCTTTGGCCCGGTCGCAGGTGCCCCTGCGGAAAAAACGCGCCCCTTACCAGTGCAAAGCAATCGTAGGCCGCATTGTAGCCCTGACCCGGCGGCGTAAGCTGCACAAGCTCGAACCGATGGGTCCCGGCCGACAGCGTCACCCGGCCAAGGTTCACCCAATCAGCCGGGAAGTATGGCCGTACCGGCGTCTCATTTATAAGCACCTCATGGTTGGTGCATATGCGCCAGGGTTGATGATCGAAACGCCACTTAAACGGCCCGTATTGCCAGCATTTGCGGACCCAAAAATGGTACCGCCCGCCGGGGAGCACCTGCACGTTATACGCGGCATACAGCGGGGTGGCCGTTGCCTTGCCCGAAAACGCCAGCCATTGCCCACCGCTGAGCTTGGCTTTTTCAGATGGCGTACTGGCCGAAAGCCAGCAATGAGACGGAAAGTTAGTCGCGGCCGGCTTCTCTGCCTGCCACCAAACATATTCTGGATGATTTGCCGCTGCGGTGCGAGCTACCGTCGCGCCAAGCCAACAGAGCACACCGATGAGTAATGCCGGCAACACAACAACTACTCGTCCGTAGCGCATAATAAATCTCCAAAGCCGCTTTATCATGCAACACAAAAGCGTATCATGCAATTCTCGCGGTACTTGTTCGTTAATGTTTGACAAGGGCCTGCGCTGCGACTGCGGCTCGGCCATGGGGCGTTAAAACACCGCAAAACACCACCTGCAAGGCAATAGGACACAGCAATGCGATCCATGATGAATCATTTCTTGGCAAACCTTGGTTTTATCACAGGCACCATTACCCGCACGCTGCAGCGAGGGCTTTTAGTTGCGCGACGGGCGCAGCGATGCGCCTTCACTGCTTTCGCCGGCTGCCTGGTGGTGGTGGTACTGGCAAATGTGCCGGCGGCACAGGGCGACGTTGTAATCTTAAAAAATGGCGACCGCGTATCGGGCGTCGTCACACTCGTTACGCCTCTGCGCGTCACCATTGACTCCCGCTATTTGGGCACCCTAACCATAGAACGCAGCCACATTCGCACCATTTTGGCCCAACAATGGGTACGCGTAGTCAACGAAGATAATACGCTCTCAAAAGCGTATATCCTCCCGGCCCAAAACGGCGGCGGCTGGGTACTCTCGCGGCTGCCGCCCTCTCCAACACTGGTGCAACTCGTTGCTCCGCCTGCAGCCGGCAAAGCTGTAAAAAAGCACAAGCCACAATCGCTTTTCGGCCCCTACTGGGACAATCAACTTGTGCTGGGCCTTACCAATACCACAGGCAACACCAACCAGACCGAGTTTACCGGGGGCGTGAAGTTTCATTACAAACACGCGCTTAATGAACTAACGTTTGACTTTGACGGCGGCTACGGCAAAACCAACGGCTATGTGGATACATCTTATGCCGGCGCCGATGTTATTTACCGTGGCACAATCCCCCAATTTCAACCCTACAATCGCTGGTACGCCTATGCCGAAAATCATGACCTTTACGATGGTATCCGCGGTATTTCTTATCGCACACTCGATTCGGTGGGTCTGGGTTATTACATTTTAAAAAGCAAAAAGCTGGAAGTAGACGTTCGCGGCGGCCCCGGTCTTATTTACGAACGCTTTTTTCATGGCGGGTCGGTCAGCGCCCCCACCGCCTCGAGCGGCTTGCGCGCGGTTTACAAAATTGATGACCGCATAAACCTGACTGAAAACAGCCTCGCGACCGTATCGCTGCTGCAGGCGGGCGATTTTCAGGCTACGAGCATTACGGCACTGCACATAGCCTTGCCGGAAATTTCCCGTGGCCTGGGCCTGTTAACCTCTTTTGAAGACGACTACGACAACACCGCACTGCGAACGACTGCCCGCCCAAACGATACGCGGTTTATTGTCGGCGCAACGCTTAACTTTTAATAGGCTAACGTGCGTTGAGCGCTGTGAGGCCGTTCACGAAGGTTGGGGCGATGCAGGCTGGAAGCCCGCACCACAAGGGGTGCCCCCGTTTGCAGGGCGCACCAAAACCGCTGCCACTCGGGCCAATCGGCATTGGCACAAACGGGTACATCGTGGCTAACTTCATCCGCCCGCCTTGCGGCCGGCAAATCACACCCAACGAGCCTACGGCGATAGCGTCAACCAATAAACTCCACCGGCGTACATACCGGTATCAGCCCAGCCTTGGCACCTGCATCAAGCAATGCGTTAACCGCCGCTCGACCGCGCGGGCCGTAATCCAGCGTCCAATGATTGACGTACATGCCCACAAACTCATCGGCGAGTTTTTCGTTCATATCGCGAGCGTACTTGAGCGCATGGCGCACCGCATCCGCTCTATGGTCCAACGAAAACTGTATGCTTTGCTTGAGCATTCGCGTAATTTCAACCATCCGAGCCTCGCCCAAGTCGCGCCGGATGACGTTGCCTCCCAGCGGCATGGGCAGCCCGGTTTGTTCCTGCCACCATTTGCCCAGGTCCACGCAACACACAAGCCCGTTATTTTGGTAGGTGAGTTGCCCCTCATGAATAATAAGCCCGGCATCGGCGTGGCCCGCCTGAACGTATTGTAAAATTTCATCGAAAGGCTTTACCACCGTATGCACGCCCTTGCCCAGCAGCAACTGCATCACCAAAAACGCCGTCGTGAGCGTGCCAGGAATGGCTATGCGTTTGGTTTTAAGCTCTTCCACCGTGAAAGGCTTCTTTGACACAAGCATGGGGCCGTAGCTGTCGCCCATGGAACAGCCGCAGCCCATCAGCGCGTATTTACTGCGCACATACGGATAGGCATGCAGACTGATGGCGGTAATCTCAAGTTCGCCCTTCATGGCTCGGGTATTAAGCGTTTGAATATCCTGCAGAATGTGTTCAAACTCATACGGGCCGGAATCCATTTGGCCGGTCGCCAGGCCATAAAACATAAATGCATCGTCGGGGTCCGGCGAGTGGCCGAGCCGCAGTTTCATCTTGTCCGCCATGATTTTATTGTATCCTTGCTGGTGTAGCTGCCACCTCATGGTTGCACCCCAGTTAGTTTAACGCCGAAATGCCAAACGTGAAACGTTGCTGCTTTGGTGCTGTATTATGCCCTGCACAGCGGCTCTCGCGGCTCGCAGGCCGCGCCGCAGGGGCCATTATTACTGCTGTGTTTACGGATAGTTTTGGCGCACTTGGAACGTTAACATTGGCAGTTGACATTTTCAGGCTCCCCAACGACCATTGCCTTTCACGCCTCCCGGCGGAGGCTGTCCTTTCGCTGCAATAATGGCCTGGCGCGTAATTCGTGGCGCGCGGCATGTTACATCTTCGGGCCTTTGGCCCCGCTTTTAACAAGGAGTTGCCTATGGCTGCATCCGACATCACGCCAGTTGTTCTACGCGATAACACGGCCAACCCCGCCGCACTTGGACTGCTTGCCTTCGGTTCAACGACCGTGCTGCTTAACCTCGCCAATATCGGCTGCTATCCGCTTAACAGCATGATCCTTGCTATGGGCATTTTTTATGGTGGACTCGCCCAAGTTATTGCCGGCATTATGGAATGGAAAAAAGGCAACACCTTTGGCACCACCGCATTCACCTCCTATGGCATGTTCTGGCTCACGCTCGTGGGCCTGATCGTGCTGCCCACCTTCGTACCCGCCATAAAAGGCCCCACCGCGGCAGGCATGTCCTCCTATATGTTTGTCTGGGGCATTTTTACGTTTGCTCTTTTTGTCGGCACACTGCGGCTCAACCGAGCGCTGCAATTTGTATTCATCACCTTAACCATCTTGTTTGTGCTGCTCGGCGTGCACGAACTCAAAGGCGGCACCACGTTGCTGCATGTGGCCGGCTACATCGGCCTCGCGTGCGGCGGCTCGGCCATGTATACGGGCTTTGCGGTGGTCTTGGCCGATGTTTATGGCCGAAGCATTCTGCCGGTAGGCCCGGTCTAGGCCTTAAACTAGCGTAATTTTCCGCCTTGCCGCCTATTTGGATGAAATATGAACCGAAACGCTCCGCTTTTCGTAATAATATAGTAT
>JBMFVX010000072.1:0-14843 GCA_049965775.1 Phycisphaerae bacterium | reverse complement strand
CGCATTGGTTTGCAACCAGGGCCGAAAAAATCGGGAAAATTCCCGAAATCAGGCGCAAAGTGCGAAAGTCGGGTTAACCACCGCGGCAGCAGATGATGCTGCGGGCTTACTGCGAGGTATGGCGCAACATTATGAGCAAAAGTTTGACCGGGCAATTTCATATTGGCTTTCGCAGAGGCTGGTCTGCCTGGCAGCGAGACCTTGCGGGGTTGCTGCGCTTCGCCAGAGATAACGATTTTTCTTTTTTAGATGTTGGCCCGATGCCCGCGGCTCAATTAACGCAGATAGCACAGGCGGGGGTTGGTATTGGCTCGATGGATTTGTACGACTGGCCGGCCATGGCGTGTGCCGATGCGGCCAAGCAGCAAGCGGCAATAGATAAAAACGAGGTGGCCATTCGCGCGGCGGTTTCATGTGGGGTGCAGATATTTTTTGTGGTCATTATGCCCGAAAATCCCGCAGAGGCGCGTAGCACAAACTTCACGTTGGCGGTTGCCGGCTGGGGCCGTCTGGCTTCGGCTGTCGCAGAACTGGGGGCTAAAATTGTTATTGAAGGTTGGCCGGGCCGATCACCCCATTACGCATCGCTGGCCTGCACGCCGGCCGATTACCGGGCCTTTCTGCGGCAGATGCCGTCAAATGTCGGCATTAATTTTGATCCATCGCATCTTATTCGCATGGGCTGCGACCCGCTGCGCTTTGTCAAGGAATTTGCGCCGCGGATATGGCATGTTCATGCCAAAGATACGGTGTTGCTTCCGGAAGGCCTGTACGAACACGGCAATCTGCAACCGGCGACGTTTGAAAAACCCCATGAGTTTGGCGGCCACCATTGGCGGTATGCAATTCCGGGCTGCGGCCAGGCCCCATGGAGAGATCTGTTGGCGGTGCTTGCCGAAAATCGCTTTGGCGGCAAGGTGAGCATCGAACTGGAGGATGAAGAGTTCTGCGGTACGGCTGAAGGCGAACAGGAAGGGCTGCTTTTATCGCGGCGATTTCTTGAGCAGACATGACTTTGGCAACGACTCCCGGCTACTCCGGCAGCAGGCTTTCCAGGAGCCTAATGCTCGGTCTTCGGCTCGCGACTCATCAGATCGCGAATGCCCTCCTGGGGGCTTTTACCCTCAAAAAGCACCGCATTGAGGCACCGCGCAATCGGCATTTCAACATGCAATTGGCGGCTTAGCTGCATCAGGCTGATGGTGGTTGCCACGCCCTCCACGACGCCATTCATCCGGCTCTGGGCCTGCTCGGGCGAAAGGCCCTCGCCGATGTGCTGGCCAAAAGTGCGGTTGCGGCCTTCCAGAGAAAAGCAGGTTGTTACCAGATCGCCAAGGCCGGCAAGCCCGCTGAATGTTTCGGCTTTGGCTCCGAGCTTTATGCCCAGACGGCTGATTTCCACCAGCCCGCGTGTCAGCAGTGAAGCTTTGGCATTGGTGCCGGCACGCAGGCCATCGAGTATGCCGGCGGCAATGGCAATGACGTTTTTCATGGCGCCGGCCAGCTCAACGCCGGTTAAGTCGTTGTTGACATACACCCGAAGGTTGCTTCCGGCAAAGAGTTTTTGCGCCCGAACGGCCAGCGCCTCATCGGCCGCCGCAGCGACGATGGTGGCGGGCAAACCACGCGCGAGTTCGCCGGCGATGCTTGGGCCTGATACGGCCGCCAGCGACCGCGGAGCAAGTACCTGCGAAATAATTTGTGTGGGCCGCAGCAGGGTTGTGTTTTCAATGCCCTTGGCCAAACTGATAATGGGGGTTTTGGCGCCAAGGTGCGGCCCAAGCCGCGTAAAAACACTGCGGATAAATTGGGTCGGCACCGCGCACAAGAGCAAGTCGGCCTGCGCCAGCATGGCGTCATCGGAGGTAATGATTACGGAATCGGGTATTTTATGATGCGGCAGATAGGCGGAGTTTTCATGGTGCGCGGCAAGCTGGGTTGTGTGTTCTTTACGTCGTCCCCACAATATCAAATGCTTGGTGCGTGCAGCCAGCAGAATAGCACACAGCGTCCCCATGGCTCCATCGCCAATGATGCCCACGGTTTTTTCCATAGCAGCTCCAAAGCGGCCCAACCCATCAAAAACCTGTCTTAATATTTATAACCGGCAAATACAAAACTTGCCTCCCGTGAGGGTCGTACTTGGGCCATAAAATTGTTTATGGCACGCCGATTTACCGGTTGATGGCTTGCATATTGGCCAAATCCAGTACATGACCTACATGCTCATACACCGCCTCGGGGCGGGCGTCGGGCTGAGCCAATTGCAGGTGCACATCGGCAAGCCACAAGTCGTTGAGGTGTCGCACAAAAATGCCCCACGCAGGCAGGAAAGCCCCATATTCGTTGTAATCGGGATATACGTTAGGATTATCTTTAATGACATCCACGCGATTCGCGGCGGTGCCGCCGCCGGGAATCACAATGTGTACGTTATACAGAGCCACCAGGCCGATGCGATGGCCGCGCATGCCATAAAGAAAAATACCCGACGAGGGCGTAAGTTTGCCCACCGGCGATTCCACGGCGTCGAGGTTGCTGATAGTGATATCGCTGATGGAACCGGGTGGCAGCGGTTTTTGTCCGGGATGAAAGGTTGTGCAACGGGCGTTGAGGCGCATGTAGATGGGCATGTCCACGTTGCGCATGACGATATGATTAAAGTGAACGTCGCTGACGACCGCGCCATCCGCCGAATGAATTTTAATCCCGCCCAGTTTGGTGTTGTAGGCATAATCATACGAAAAGGTGATGTGGTTAAATGGGCCGCGGCTTTCGCTGCCGAGCTTCATGGCGGCGCAGTCGCTGCTGAGCCGGCAATGGTCCACAAGAATGTAATCAGTGGGAACGCTCGTGGTGGTTTTTAGACAAACGCTGTCGTCCTCGGTATTGATGTCGCAGTTGGTGACGTGAATGCCCTGCGAGGAGTCAATGTCAATGCCGTCGTTGTTTACATTGGCGTGGTTATAAATGTGCACGCTCTGCACCAGCACCTCCTGGCATTGAAACATCACGAGGCCCCATGCCGCCGACTGTGTGAGCGTAACATCTCGAACCACTACATTGCGGCAGTGCGCCAGTCGCACCAAAAAAGGGCGGCTGCCCGTAAAGCCAAGGCCGTTGCCGTTGATTACTCCATGACCTTGAATGCGGATGGCTGTCGCATGATCGGCCCCCACCACGCAGTACCCAAAAAGCTGCTTTCCACTGTCGCGAAAGGGGCTTACCAGGCGATAGTCGCTCATGTTTTTTGAGCCTAAAAGTTCAGATCCAGCCTTGAGGTGCAGCGTTACATGGGATGCCAGCACGATGGTTCCGGTAAGATAAACTCCGGGCGGAACCAGCACCGTGCCGCCGCCCCAATGGGCACAGGTATTGACGGCTTTTTGTATGGCGGCGGTATCGAGCGTTATGCCATCGCCTTTGGCTCCAAAACTTTGGATGTTATAAATATCGTCGGGGGAGCGGGGGCCGTAAGAGTGATAAAAATTTCGCCAGATGACCCACAAGAGCATTAACGCAACGATCGCAAGCAAAAAAAGCAGCGGGCGGCCACGACGTTTAGGACGCGAATATAACATGCTGTGGCCACTCCAGTGCAACCGGGTGAAGCGGTTGAGGCAACTGCAGAGCTTAACGGCCCGCAGAATCTATTATTGCAACGAAGCATACTGGCTATAAAGGTAAACATGCAAGGGAAAATAGCGGGAATTGGAAGGGTGCCGGGCTTATTTTTGACGCTGATAAACCTGCATCATGACGCCCTGCAGCAAAAGCTCTACACTATGTTGTGAGCTTGACGGTGCAGAAGCAAACTGCAGGTTGTGCGGACGCTCTGGCATAGCATGTAAGGCAATATCAAATAGTTTTGACAGCAGCACGGGCAAGTTGGCATAGTCCGCCGAGGGCTTCGTAGTTTAGGGGCTTAAAGGTGTATCTTGCCGGCCATGTTTGATGCATGCGCGTGGCAAGGTCTTTGAGTCCGCCCATCGTAAAAACCTCCGGCAGAATGTGAGGATGCTGCTGCTTGAGCCGGCGGAGGTTGGCGGCATTGGCCGAAACAATCGCAGCACACGCAGCCTGCAGCAGCATATTGCGGCTCGTGGCCAGCGTCAGATTACTAAATGAACCGCGGAGGTTTTCCATGCTGGTACGGCTTCCGGCGAGATAAGGCTCGAAGCTTGGCAAATCAATGGATGTGTTCATGGCTTGCATTGCTGTCCGCACAATTCGCTGGAAATGCTCCCGCGATTGGTCGGCGAAGAGGTTGTGATGCAGCCAATCAAGTGTTGTGCCGGCGGCCGCAAGCGTCCGCACTGCGAGCCATCTCCTGGCAAGTATGCGGCCCGTGCCAACGGGGCGTAGCAGTATATCGGCGGCAGGTTTGGGTTTAAAAACGCACAGCGCGAGCACATCGCTCGAGCCGCAGCTATGAACCAATCTGCCGGGCCGCATATCGGTGGCCAGAACGGCTGCGCTGGTATCCACAATGCCGGGAAGAATGGGGATGCCTGCTGTCAGGCCCAAACGGGCGGCGGAGGAGCGGGTTAACATGCCCGCAACGCCATCGGCGTCAATTACTTCGGGAAGTTGCCGGGGTGTTATGCCGATGAGTTTACATACCTCGGGCAGCCAGCCTCGGCTTCCGGTGGGGGCATTCACCGCGTGATACAAGCCGGTGAAAGCCGCCTGTGACGGGTCAATAACCCATCGGCCGGTAAGCTGGTGTACCAGCCAGCAAGTGGGTTGCCCGACGTAACAAACACGTTTAAAAAGCGATGGATTGTTGCGGCGCAGCCATAACAGCGACGTTGATCCGATACCGCCCGGAAACGGCCGATTGCCAACCATCGCAAGATGCCGCGCCATGCCGATATGGCGTTCGATGAATTGTGCTTCCTTAATGCTGCGGCGGTCCTGATGGGTAATCAAGCCAAACAGCGGCCGGTATTTATGATCAAGCCCGATGATGCCGGGCGAAAATGCATCCAGGGCGATGGCGTCAATGGCTTGGGTGCGGTCGGTAATTTGGGAGATTGCACTATGAAAAGCGCCGAGCAGCTCACGTGGGGCAATTTCGGCATGATTGCCGATGTTGCGTGCCACAACGGCGATGCGTACGCTGCGGTGAAGTCTGCTTCCGCAGAACACCCCCGCCTTGATGGACGAGGTTCCTACATCAATCGCCAGGATGTTCATGCCGGCGGCTCCTGACGGCTGGTTTGGGCGGTCTGCAGCAACTCTAGCGCCTTATGAGCCAGCGTATCGGGTGAATCGGCCTCGGTGGCCTTTAACCAGTGCACTTGCGAAAATCTGCGAAGCCATGTTCGCTGCAGCTTGGCCAGATGCCTGGTTTGAATTTTTATTTGTTCAACGGCGTCGTCAAGAGATACCGTGCCCTGCAGATGCGCAATGAGTTGGCGATAGCCGACACCATCAGCCGCCTGCTTGGACATCGACTTGTCGCGGTGGTACAGGGTCGTTACTTCATCGAGGAGGCCGGCGGCCATCATGTTGCGAACCCGTTGATTAATGCGGCGATTAAGCTCTTCGCGCGGGCGATCAATGCCAATGATGGTGCATGGTACGCGCGGCTGCGATTGCTGCCATTGCGTTTGCAGGCTGCTGATGGCGCAGCCGGTGAGCATATAAACCTCCAGTGCCCGAACGAGGCGACGAAGGTCGTTGGGATGAATCTTCGCCGCGGCCTGAGGGTCTACTGCCGCGAGGCGCTGGTGCAGCGCCGCAGTTCCGTTGCTGGCGGCCTGATTTTCCAGTTCGCGGCGCACATTGGCATCGGCCGCCGGGCCTTGAAACAGGCCTTCGGTGATGGCCCTGAAATACAGCACGGTTCCCACCACCATAATGAGCCGGCGGCCTGCGGCACAATGTTCGGCAATAATCGGCCCGGCCTGCTCGGCAAAGCGTGCCGCCGAAAACGCCTCCGACGGGTCGGCCACATCAATCATGGCGTGGGGTAGCCGGCGGCGCGTTTCAGCGTCGGGTTTGGCGGTGCCGATGTCCATCAGGCGGTAAACCTGCATTGAATCAACAGCCATAATCGTCGGCGGTATGCCATCGCGGTGCGCAAGGTCGGCGGCCAGTCGCTCGGCAAGATCGGATTTTCCACCCGCGGTGCAGCCGACAATGGCCAACAGATTGTCCGGGCGATAAATCATGGTGGAATCTTACCAATTCACTATACGAATCGCCTCCTCTTTTGTATACTTATATTTTTGGCCCGCAGCAGGAGCAATGCATGACTCAGGTAGCTACGCAACCCCCACAGGCAACGAGTGGTCTTCGCGACGTGGTGGCGCTGTCATCCGATATTTGTTCGATTGAGGATGGCATTTTAACCTATCGCGGCATTGTCATTGACGAACTTGCCGAGTTCGGCACGTTTGAAGAAATAGTCTACCTGCTGTGGTACGGACGGCTGCCCAAGCTCGACGAACTTGCCGAGTTTAAAGCCGACATCGCAGAGCAGGCGCAGCTTCCATCAGCGCTGATAGACATGATGAAGACGTTCCCCAAGCGCACCACGCCCATGGAGTGCCTGCGGACTGCCGTAAGCGCAATGGCGATTTTCGATCCGGAATCGGAGGATATGTCGCCGGCGGCCAATCAGAGAAAGGCCGTTCGCATTCTGGGGCAGATGGCGAGTGTGGTGGCGGCCTATGATCGCATACGCAATGGCCGCGAGCCGGTGTCGCCGAAGCGGGAGCTGAGCCTTGCGGGCAACTTTTTGTACATGCTTCGCGGCATGGCCCCCGAACCTCTGGCGGTGCGGGCGCTGGATAAGGCATACATCCTGCATGCCGACCACGAACTTAACGCCAGCACTTTTACGGCTCGCGTGTCGGCGGCGACGCTTACCGATATGCACTCGGCGATCTGCGCGGCCGTCTGTGCGCTTAAGGGACCGTTGCACGGGGGCGCCAATGAGCAGGTCATGAAGATGCTCAACGAAATTGGTTCGCCGGCATCGGTGGAAGCCTACATCCGCCAGAAACTCGCCGCTCATGAAAAAATCATGGGTTTTGGCCATGCGGTTTATAAGAACGGGGACCCGCGGGCCAAGCACCTTCGCGAAATGTCGCGGCAACTTGGCAAACTTACGCGCCAGGAGCAATGGTATGAAATGTCGGTAAAAATTGAGGATATTGTTACAGGGGCCAAGGGCCTCAAGCCTAACGTGGACTTTTATTCAGCCTCGGTTTACCACTATCTTAACATTCCTTCGGATTTGTTTACGCCGATTTTTGCCATCAGTCGCACCAGCGGCTGGATTGCCCACATCAATGAGCAGTATGCCCGTAATAAGCTGATTCGGCCGCGTGCGGAATATATCGGGCCGCGAAATCAGCATTGGGTCGGTATCGAGAAGCGGTAGAGGTGGGCCGAGCCATAAGTAATTGCCTCCCGGCTGATACAGTCCTCGTGGTTGGTGGTGTATCGGTGGTCACAGGCAGGTTGCAGCTGACTATTGTGGGATGATAGTTCAGCAGTAAAACGGCATTGCGAGGCTGGCTGCGGTGGACAGGGCGGTGGAGTCCTGGCTCCGGCGCATGGTGGAAAGGACAAGTATGACCTCAGTAGAAACTCCTGCGGCAACCGCCGGCGTTGGCGGTGTGAAAACAACCCCGCGCATTCACAAATATATGGACGGCGTAAGCAAGGTCGAGGGTAGTGACCTGCACATTAAGGCCGAGGTGGTGCCGCGCATTCGCAAGGGCGGCAAGCTGATGATGACCACCGGCATGCCGCTGACCAACGACGATATCGAGGCGATGATCCGCGAAATTCTCACGCCGGAACAACTGGCGATGTTCATGCAGCGTGGTTCGCTGGACGTAGCACATGCCGTTACTCCTACGGAGCGATTCCGCCTTAATATTTTTCGCCAGCGGGGCATGATCAGCATTGCCGCGCGGCGCATCAACCCCAAGATTCCGAACTTCAGCCAACTGCATCTGCCGCCCATCTTTGAAAAAATTGCGGAAAATGAACAAGGCATGGTTTTATTGGCGGGCATTACGGGCAGCGGCAAAAGCACGACGATTGCGGCCATGCTTGAACAGGTCAACACACGCCGGGCCTGCCACATTGTCACGGTCGAAGATCCCATTGAGTATCTGTATGTAGACAAGAAGGCGTACATTAACCAGCGCGAAGTTGGTGTGGATGTTGAAAGTTACGACAGCGCCATCCGCTATTTAATGCGTGAAGACCCGGACGTGATTCTTATCGGCGAAATGCGCGATCGCAACACTTTCCAGGCAGGCGTACAAGCTACGGAAACGGGCCATATGGTGTATTCCACCATTCACGCCAGTTCTGCTCTTGGAGCCATCACACGCATTTTGGAACTGTTTCCGCCCGATATGCACACCAACATGCGACAGGCGCTTGCCAGCAACATAAAAGCAATTATCTATCAAAAACTGGTGGTGTCCATTAAGCCAGGTTTAGAGCGCGTGCCTGTGGTGGAGGTGCTGCTTTCCTCGCCGGCTATGCGTAAGTACATAGTTGAAGGACGCGAAAATGAACTCGGGCAGGTCATCCGCTCCGAAAAGGCCGCCGGCATGATAGATTTTAACGATAAGCTCGCCGAACTCGTGGAGCAGGAAATAATCTCACACAAGGAGGCCCAGTTGGCGTCCCCAAACGCCGAGGAACTCAAGATGCGGATGAAGGGCATCAAAACGTTTTGAGCCATGAACTGCTTGAGACCGCACACCTCTTTGGCGTCGGCGGTTTTTTTTATGGCATGGCGCAGCGTTTCGTGTTAATCTTTCCAGTGAGGGCGGCAGTGAGCGTTTGGGTGGCAGATCGGATCTGCGATTGAGACTTTGTATGAAAGTCTGTCGCGGGAATCGAGTGCTTTACGTTGGGAATCGCGATGCTCGCATACCTGTATATCAATCCCGCATATTGGCTGATCGCCGGAGCAACTCTATTGTTCTGGGGACGATTTTCGGCTTGGGTGGCCGCCGACCTTGAGAATCTGAAAAAGCAATCAGATCTGCTATGGAAGTCGGTAATGTTGGCCACGCTGGCGGTGATACTGCTCCTTTGGATTGTTGTCCCTAATTTTTTTATCAGTTTTCTGCTCAACTTGGCCGTGGGCGCGGGAGTGATTGCGTGGTACTGGCGCACGCGCGTGCAGGAGCTTGGACCGGGCGGACACCTGTTTAGAGCCATGTTTTCGCGTCTGGACCGATTGCAGCAAAGCCGCGAGGCTAAAAAGTCGGCCGACCAGATGACGCTGCATTATCTGACGGGCTCAGGCGGCATGCTTAAATTACCGGCAACAGATGATCCTCTCTACGGTTGTGTAATTTTGGCAGACCAATTGCTGTTGCAGGCGATGGAAGGCCGAGCCCAGGTTGTGGAACTTATGCCCGCGGCACAAGCCTACGATTTGCGGTTTTCGGTGGATGGCGTGACATTCCCGCAGACAGGTCTCCAGCGAAGCAATGCCGAGCCGATTGTTCAGGGGCTTAAAACGCTGGCGCGGCTCTCGCTCGACGAGCGTCGTCGGCCGCAAAAAGGCTCTTTCATTGTTAAAGACGAAGTGGGCAACCGCGTTGCATGGACGGTGCAATCAAGCGGATCAACCTCCGGCGAGCGCGTGGTGCTTACCGCCAACGAGAAGGATTCGTGGCGACTGGGATTGGACCAGCTCGGGTTCACATCAGAGCAGCTTGAACTGGTGCGGAGCGAGTCGCTGCAAAAGTATGGCCTCACCATTGTGACTGCGCCAAGGCACATGGGACGCACCACCACGCTTTATTCGATTTTGTCAACTTATGATGCATTCACCAACAGTATTCAAACTTTGGAATACGAACCCAGGATTGATCTTGAATCCGTAACGGTCAATCGCTTTGACCCGCAGGCGGCCGAAGTAAGCTTTGCTAAAATGCTCCACAGCATTACGCTCAAAGATCCTAATGTCCTGCTGGTGGCGGGATGTCCGGATGCGGCCACGGCAGACCTGGCAGCCCGCTTCAGTTCCGATGAGCATCGGGTGCTCCTGGGTATGCAGGCGCCGGATACTCTTACCGCTTTGGACCATTGGCGACGATTGGTAAGCGCCGGCGACCTGACGGCGAAAAATCTTCGGATGATTATTGCCCAGAGACTCGTGCGGCTGCTTTGCCCCACATGCAAGGTGGCCTATCAGCCTGATGCCGGCACGTTGGCTAAACTTAACCTGCCGGTTGGGCGCGACCTGCAATGCTTCAAGGCTAATACTCAGCCCATCCAGGACGAAAAAGGCCGTCCGGTCAAATGTCCTGACTGCGGCGGTCTGGGGTATCGGGGGCGGACCGGCATTTTCGAGATTCTGGCGGTTAATGACGATATGCGATCCGCCATCGCCGCGGGCAAACCCGCCGAAGAAATACGGACGATTGCCCGTAAGAATAATATGATGCTTCTGGTGGAAAGCGGCATCCGCAAATTTGCGATGGGCCTCACCTCGATTCAGGAAGTGCTGCGCGTGTGCGCTGCGGAAAAACAACCGCAACAGAAATCGGCCGCCAAGGCGCCGGACCCCCAGAAGCAAAAATAGCGGCTGCGGCGCAGCAGCCGCCAGGCCCTGTGGGTTGTAACCCACGGCTTGGTGTCTGCAGCCGGCGTTGTCGCCGCATAGGTAAAGACCGGAGTATTCATGGCTCTGCAGCTTGTTGTCCTACTGATCATTGGATTATTGACGCTGTTTTTGGCGAATGAGGGCGCCTTTTCCGCATTGTTGCTGTTGTGCAGCAGCATTCTCGCTTCAACGTTGGCCATGGGGCTATACGAGCCGGCATCGCATTTGATGCCGATGAAGGTTCAGGCGTTGGGCTTTGCGCGAGGCTCAACATTTTTATTGCTGTTTTTGATCGGCTTTTCCGTCCTTCGTGGCTTGTTTGATTACTTTATTCGTACCGATGTTACCTTGCCCCTGTGGCCCAATCGGGTGGTGGGCGGCGTATTCGGGTTCTTTACAGCGATGGTGGTGGTCGGATCAGGACTTATCGGCGTGCAGATGCTGCCGCTGCCCACATCCATAGCCGGCTATGATCGCTATCCCGCGGCCAAAGGCATGGATCGGCCATCAAGTGCCATCTGGCTGAACCCAGATGGCTTTACCCAGGGAATATGGGAGGTGATGAGCGGCAACTCTTTGGGCGGCCCCAAAGCCTTTGCCGAGGTGCACCCGGATTTGCTGCGCGAACTTTATGGTTATCGCAATACGGTGCAATTCAGCGACTGGCACACCCTGCCGGCTAATTTACTAAAAGTGGCGTTTGCGAGTTCTATCCACAGTGTGCATGCACTGGAATATTTTGGCATTCCAGACCCGTCGAACGGCCAGATATTTTTGGTGCGATCTTTTGTAAACCACGGCAGCCAGGAACCGGATGTAAGCTCTCTGCAAAGCTATTTTAGAATAACGCCAACTGAAGTGCGGCTCGTTACCAACAAAGGGCGGCAGTACTATCCGATTGGCTATCTCAAGTTTGGGCTGCACTTTAAGCCGGTGAACAGTCAAACGCCCATTGTGGACGATTATCAGCCATACAAAGGTCACCGTCGCGCAATTGAGAACTGGGTGTTCCGCATTGGCTCGCATGAAACCCCTACTCTTTTTGAAATGAAGGCGACGGCTCGCGTTGCCCTGGCGCCAATTATCCTGGCTTCAGCGAAACAAGCCCTGCCGACCATTGCCGCAAGCTACTACCCGCAGCATCCATATAATAATTCCACCATGACGCTCTCCGCCAAGATACCCTCGGGCCTTGGCCCGGTGAAATTTGTGGTATTGCCCACAAACATCGGCATGAATCAGTTGGAAGGCTTGGCGCATGCGGCGCTGAATCGGCTCGATCAAATTCATCATGAACTGGATGTTGATCATCAGCCCGCGTGGGTCAATTCGGTTAACAACATTAAAGGAACGCCCACGGCGGCGGCGGCCTCGCAGTATTACAACGTTGCCTTGCGCATTAACGGTACCCCCAACGACGGGGCCGTCAGTTGGACCGATGTGCTTTCCACGCTGCTCGCGTCGCAGGTTGGGCAAACCACCGATCAGTGCCGTACACGCATCACCACCTATTTTAATAGCTCGATACTGCCTCTGATTCAAACGCAAAGCACCCTGGTGTATACGACCGATGTTGCCGGAAACATTACCAAGCCGCTGCACGTCGCGCCCGGGTCCTGGACAATCATCGCCTGGTGCTTTAATTCTGACGGCGCCTGGATCTGGATGAAAAATATCACCCTGCAGCAGCAGCAGAATAACGCCATTCATCTGGGGCCAAACTCCTATGCCGCCGGCTACCTTACCAAATAGCCTTTGCGCCACGGATGCCGGCATATCGGCATATCGGGGCGTGGCAATTTTTCCGGGCAGTCAGCCGGCTGCGCCGGTAACGCAGACATCTTGTCTGCATCGGCCCGATTGTGGGATTCTGCGTTCCGCTTCAGAGCAAGGCAGGTAGTCCGCGCCTTGTACCCGGCAAAAGCGACTGGGAATGCCAATAAAATCGGCATGATCCCGGGCCGCCCGGAAAAATTGCCACGCCCGCATATCGTGCAGAGTTGAAAGCTGCTTGCAGTGGACACTTTGTGCTATAATATGAGGCGCGAAGGCCTGTTAGTCTGTCATCGCCGAATTTTCGGCCGAAAGGATGTTTATGCGGGCGGTAGCTTTTAATCGGTTCAAAATGTCCATGATGGCGGCCGCCATCGTTGGCTCTTTGGGATGGATGCCGGCCGGGGTCGCTCAAGCAGCAGGTACTGCTGCGGCGGCCGGTGCCTTTACAGTTTCCACGGCCAAGCTGATGTATCAGGTGCTGCCGCATACCACGCTCCATTCGGTTCCGCTGGGCAATGCGATTGACTACCTGCGCCAGGTGAGCGGCGCCAACATTGTTGTAAATTGGAATGCATTGGAAGCGGCAGGGGTGTCCAAACAGGCTACCGTCTCCCTCGATTTGCGCTATGTCACCGTTAAAAAGACCCTGCAGCTTATGCTATCCCAGGCGTCAAACTCGGCAACGCTGGTGTCGTATATCAGCGGCAACGTCCTCACCGTAACCACACAGACCGAAGCTAACACGCATCTTGTAACGCGTGTATACCAGGTTGGCGATTTGGTTATGACTATTCCCAATTTCACCAACTTTCCGCAGTTTAATCTCCAGTCGGCGACGCAGAATTCCACCGCACAGGTCAGCAGCACCGGCGGCGGCGGCATGGGTAATGCCGGTGGCGGCGGCCTCTTTGGCGGCAACGCAGCTGCAGGCCAGTCCAACATTCAAACGCCTAATCAGCGAGGCCAGGACCTGGTAAAGTTGATTGAAAATACTATTCAGCCAAGCGTTTGGCAGAGCAATGGCGGCCAATCGAACGTATCGTACTTCCGCGGGCAGCTTGTGGTGACAGCGCCGGTATATGTGCAGGAACTTATCGGCGGATAGGCCGTAATGATTTATCGAACGCTGCAAAACTTTGCCTGTGTGATTGTTCTCCTGACAGCAGGTGTTGCACTTCAGGCGACGACGCAGGGGTATGCTGCTGCGCCTGCGACTGGGCAATCTGTACCGGGTAAATTAGCCGGGCCAACGACGCGGCCTGTTGCCGCCAAAGCGGCATTCCCCTTCAGGCCGGCTCAAATCGGGCAAGTGGTGTTTGTGCTCGATGATCCTAAACTATTGCAGCATGATCTGCCCAAACTTATTCTGCAGCATTGCACGCTCAATCATGCTCTTGACGAACTGGCGCAAAACACGCATACCAATTTGGTGGCAAGCTGGAACGCCATGGTTAAAGCCGGCTTGCGTATGAAAGCTCGGCACTCGCTCACGTTGCCGGCCAATTCATACAAGCGCGACTTGGTACTGCTCATGAAACGCTATATGCCGCACCGGCATCTGGTAATCACGGCCCAGAGCAACGTGATCTTCATCACCACCCGGGCACAGGATGATTTACAACTGGTTGTGCGCTATTACTGGTTGCCCGATCTGCTGCAGAATTTGCCGCGGATTATTCATCCCGGCACCAATTTGGAAACATATGGGACTACTACCTCAGCCAAGGCTCCAACCACCGCACCGGCCACCCAGCCGAAAAAGCGCCCGCCCGTCAGCACGAATATCATAGACCTGATTACATCAACGGTGCGGCCAAAGATTTGGCTTAACCACGGCGGCAAAGGCACAATTTCTATTGTCGGCCAGCGCGTTATTGTTTCAGCCCCGGCAAATGTGCAGGCTATTCTGAACGGGCCAAGCCATTACAACCCCAACGCAGCACCGCTGTATCTAACCGTATCCTATTAGCTCTGGCAATTAACCAAGTCTTCGAGTTCCAGCAGTTCCAAAAAACAACATCGGCCAGAAACCAATCCAGAAAATTCCCAAAATCGCGCGCTAGGCACAAAAGTCGGTCCAACAGCCCGCAGGACACTTCTCAACCTTGCCACCCCGCGCGTAGCCGCAGGGCACGACCCGGCGCTCGTTAACCAAAGTTACGAAGTTACGCTCCGACTTTGGTTGTTGTTGCCATGAGAAATGGCTTTGACGCTAAACCAAGGCGGTTTTTGTGTCAAAACTGCGTGTAGCGAAAAAACTCGGCTGTTGGATTTTACTTTGATGACAAATACACGCTTCGCCACCCCGCGCGTAGCCGCCGGGCGCGACCCGGCGCTCGTTAACAGCCGCAACAAAGCACCGCGACGACGCCTGCCGAACGATTTCACTGTCTTGGTTCAGCCGGAATTGGACAATCAGTACCGACGCCTAAGGTACTGTCGGGTTCGGACGGTTGCGTTTTTT
>JBMFVX010000071.1:0-14900 GCA_049965775.1 Phycisphaerae bacterium | reverse complement strand
TCCATGACTTCCACGGCGACTGGAACTATACGATCACGCCACGTCAACCGTAGCGGTTATTTGTTTACGCGCCCTTAAGGCGTTGGCGCCGACGGTAATCCAGCGATAGCTGCCGGCGTCGGGGTCTTCCTTCATGGTGCAGTCCCCCTCCCGGGCATCCTGATTAAACATGAGCATGTCCGGAACGAGTTTCTGCATGCGTTCATAAAAAGAAACCATCGTGCTGCGATCATGCGGGGATCGCATGTGGCTGCCAACACGGGCATTGGTATAAAAAACGTCGCAAAGCGAATTATAGTTTTCAGGATTATCGGGGTACATGGCTTTGTTTCCTTAACTTGCCCCTACGATGACGGCTGGTTCGGCGGCGTCAGACGCGGGTCGCTGCTGCGGGTGCTTCACATGTATATTGTGTTGATTCAGGGCGCTCTTGTCGAGTGCTGCCGAAAATGGTGCCGTTGGCCATCAAAATGTACCTGGTGCCGCATGCTGGAGGGCGAGCGGCCAATAATACGGTGTTCAAACGATGAAATCTGAGTGGTTGCCATGCGCCAATGTGTTGGAAGGCAAAATTTATTGAACCTCCATCTTGACATGGCGCGAGCGACTGCTAATATCTTGCAGACGGGGATCATAAAGATGCGTCTGGGCGAACAGGAACCGGCCAAGAACTGGCAAGGCACGTTCGCCAAGACCAAGTGGGGAGTGCCTTGGCTGTAATGGGCTCCCGATAACTTTATGAGCCGGCTTGGCTCAAGGGCACGATGGCCTTGGGTGAAATACGTGTGTTATACCGACACCGGTTGTTCGCAACTTATGTCGGGGCCTTGGAAAGGCTGGGGGCTAGGCAGGCGCCTTTCCGGCGCTCTCCGACCTTCAATGTTTGTACTGGTATCGCGGTGCAGGCATTCACGCGGGTTCTTTAAGGCTCCGGTTAATTGGCCGTTGACAGTAGCACGAGTTTCGCCGCCACCGTGTGGGTTCCCACTTATGCCCATACGCAAGCTGCCGCGCCCCACTCGGCAGCCCTGTGGCGGCTTTTTTATGCGCTAAGAAGGCACCGGCTTGAATTAACGACGTATTCTTGCCATGCGTCATGATCGAAATAACCCTGCAAAGGCTTTTTATTGACGACAACATAGGACATCTGCATTGTCGCTACGACCTGGATTAGTTACCGAACCCATCCTGCTGCAAGTACCCGATGCGGCTGGCATGCTGCATTGGGCTGAAGTCTTTGGCAATGACAATCCGGTGGAACTTGAAATTGGTTCAGGCAAGGGAACCTTTTTACTGCGAAGCGCCCAAACTTGGCGCGATCGCAACTTTATTGGCATTGAATGGGCCAAGGCTTATGCCGAGTTTGCCGCCGACCGACTTCGTCGCCATAACTGTCTTAACGCCCGCATGGTTCATGCCGAGGCGCTATGGTGGCTGCGGTGTCATGTACCCGACAACTCACTCGACGCGCTGCACGTGTACTTTCCGGATCCGTGGCCAAAGTCGCGGCATCACAAGCGGCGGCTCATTCAGCCCTTTTTTCTGCAGCACGCGCACCGGATGCTGCGACCGGGCGGCCAAATCAAAATCGTCACCGACCATGCCGGATACTTTCAGCATATTGAGGATGTCTTTCAGTCGCAGACGCTGCTGCCTTTGACTCCCTTTGTTTCGCCGTTGGTTGGCGCTCAGCCGTTGGAGGATATCAGCGAAGAACAGCCGCTGCTGGTGGGGAGCAATTTTGAGCGAAAATATATTCGCGAAAACCGGCCGTTTTATTCCATTGCGGCTCAAAAGCCGATGTAGCGGCCCGCCAAATCACCAGTTGACGCTCGGCGGCTTACCGATGAGATCATTCACGCGTGTCTCAATGATGATGATACGTTCCTTTTCGCGCAGCGCAAACTGATCCTTCAGGGCTTGAAGCCTCTTCGTGAGTTGATCGAGTTCAAGCTTACGAATCTTTTGGCGGAGATCAAACTGTTGACTGACCACCTGCTTTAATTCCTGCCGCAGGTTTTTGGTCTGCTCGGTGGGCAGATTGGGCTGGCGCAGTTCGCCGGCAATGGTGAATGAGCGATGGGTGAGTTTGATATCGGCAATGGTAAGGGCAAAAAGCTGCGGATCCTGCTTGTGCAAACGTTCCAGCCGGCGAAAATTGGGGGCGGCGTCTGAAATCAGCTTTACAAACTTCTTGGGAGCTGAGCGCCGCAGCACCACGGCTTTGGCATACACCTCCGGTTCGGTGGTCTGCAGAAAGTTCATGATCTTTGCGATCTGATGTTCTGAAACAGCTGGCGTTGGCGTTGGCGGTGGGGTGGGGGGAGGTTTCGGAGAAACCCCCAAGGCTCCAGCGCCGGAAAAAACAACCGGCAGCAACGCCAAGGCAAAGATTGTACAAAGCATCCAAATGTGATGGCTGGGGCTTAGTCTTTTGTTGAGCCGTTTGTGCATAAGAAGCATTTAAAAATCCTCCAGTGTGGTCACGGCTATTCTACCATCAAGCGTTCATTTAGCCTGCGGGAGGCTATGTCTCCTGATAACAAAAGGCAAGGTATGCCATTCGTTGGATGCCCCTACGATGCACACTTCACAGCATGGGCCGAAAAGAGGGTTAATCCTGCGAGGCGCCGGCGGAAGCGGTGTCCAGGGGCGCCTGGGCTGGCGGTGCGGGGCTGGCAACCTGGTCCAGGGCATCCAGCAGCTGCATCATGTGCATATTGCCAATGCTTCGAGTTGTGGCAACGCCGTTGGATTTCTCAAGTGAAGAAATGGCTGCGGCCATCCGGTCGTAGCTCGACCCCAATTGGTCGGGCAGGTTTGCCTTGGCAACGTCTTCAATGGAATGTTCGGCGTCGAGAATGCGCTGCCGCCGCTCCTGGATGTGCAGGTTCACCATATAGATGCTTGCGCCGATAAGGATGCATGCTGCCATGCCGGAGCCTGCCGATAGTAAGCCGTAGCCCACGCGCACCCAACGTCGGCGAACGGCCGCCGCCCGCTGCTTTCGCAGCGCTTGGTGAATGCCGGTTTTGATACTCTGGGCAATTTTTTCGCGGGTGAACTGATCGCATTGATCTTCAAATTTCGGCAGCGCCTTGAGCATGGCGAATCGGTTACGAACCAGCTCAAACTCAAGCAGTGCAGCCGGATAGGTCTCAATATGTTCCTGCAGTTTGGCACGTGCGGAAGTTCCAAGTTCACCGGAAGCTTCCAGCAGACACGTTTGTGATAAGTTAAGGCGTTTCATTTGTCACCTCCATGAGTGATCGCATCTTTCCAAGCGCCCGATGAGCCCGTGCAAGCACCGTGCCAATAGGGCAGTTGAGTGTTTTGGCGATCTCCTTAAACGGCATGTCGGCGTAGTGCCGCAGCATTAGCACCTGCCGATCAAGTTCAGGTAGTCGAGCGAGCGCACTTTGCAATCGCTGCACCTCTTCGTCATGCTGCACGGGTTGGCTTGGGCAGAGGTGCTTCCCCGGCATTTCATCTGCCAAGTCTGTCCCGTTTTCGCCATCGTGAATAACTGTTGAGCGTGTCGGATGGCGTGCGACACGCCGGCCATGGTCACGCACCAAGTTTACGAGGATGCGAAAAAGCCACGCCTCGAACTTACCTTGGTCGCTATACCCATCCAGCCGCTGAACGATTCGCAAAAACGTTTCTTGCACCAAGTCACGGGCTAACTCATTGTTATTGGTTGCCCGTACCGCATAGCCGTAGAGCCGCTGCCAGTACGCCTCCACCAAGGCGTCCCACGCAGTTGCATCTCCTGCTTGGCATTTCACCAGCAGGGCGGCAATTACTTGCGAATCCATGCGTGCCAATCCTTATATTCCAACGCGAGCCGGAGTAGTTTATTGCAGGGCAACATTCTGCCTAACCCAAGCCACGGTTTGGGTTGTCGGAGTGCCTAAACTGCCGGTATATGGGCGTTCGGGCGATAACTTAAAAGGCCGAGCTTCCTCTTTTTGCACTTCGTTGGCATATTTATCGGCAGTTCGCCCACAGTTTGGCGACCCATACACCATCTCCGACCTCTTAGCCTTGCGCACCCAAGGGGCTACGCTGCGCCTAGCCCGTCAGTCATTACCAAGCCCCGCCCATGTAAGGTTACACGCCACCACTGGCACGGGGCCATTGCCGCCCGGCTGTGCTTAAGTATACACCCTGGCTATTAGTTGCCAAAAGCGTCATTTTCTTGTAATATCCTTTGCTGTTTTGCAGGGCTTGCTGTCAGGCCCTGTCGCCGTTTTGACGGCGGAGCGTAAGATAGCGATGGGCCGCCATCATGGCGGATTTTTTATTTAAGGCGGATTGCATGCTCAAGGTTAAGACTCGCGGCAATGAAACGGTTGACCAGATGCTTCGGCGTTTTAAAAAGCTCTGTGAAAAAGAGGGCTTGATCAAAGACATGAAGCGCATCAGTTACTATGAAAAACCCAGTGAGAAGCGCCGCCGTCGCATGCGCAAAGCCCAAAACCGTCTGCGCATGATGGGTGCCGAGAGCGCTGCCGCTGCGGCTGCTGCAGGCGCAGCGCAGTAAGGGCCAACTTACAAAAGAGCCTAATAGGCCGCGAGTGACTCACAAGATTCCGCACGGAATTACCGGGAGGATGTGCTCATTTACCACACCATTCTGGTACCGCTGGACACCACCGAAGCCGACCGAACCATACTCGATCACGTTACCCACTTAGCCCGCGCGTTTGGCAGCCGGCTGATTCTGCTGCATGTTGCGGATGGCTGGGCCGCACGGCGATTTGGGCCTGATGCCATCAGCGCTGAAATCACCGCCGATAAAGAATATCTTGCGACGATGGCAGCCGAACTTAGATCGCAGGGATTTGAAGTGGAAACGGAAATGGCGTTTGGCAATCCAGCGAAGGAAATTATTCGCTGGGTGGATAAGCGCCATTGTGACCTTATTGCGATGACCACCCATGGCCATCGCATTCTGGCGGACATGGTTTTTGGCACAACGGCGCATCAGTTGCAGCACAAGCTTACCGTGCCGATTCTGCTGCTTAAAGTTAAGCGATAGACAACGCCCCTGTAAGGAGTGCCGGGTCATTCTTTTTGCCCCGGCAATGCTGTTTGAGCTACCAACCCGAAGATGACCTGGTAAACGTCGGCCACGAGCGTAAGCAGCAGTGGTTGGAGCGGGTGTGGCAGCAGCGCGAAGAGGTCGTGTATCCAAAACTCTTCGGCCCGATTGCGCCGAGCATTCATACGGTGCCGGAAAAATTATTTCTGCGGCTTCTGTCGGCTCATAACCCGGCGGTGCCAGCCGACGAGACCGTCGCCGCCCCGCGGACGCCGACGATTCAACCCTGGTGGCTCAGCCATGGAGTACTCACATCTCCGCCGAATGCCAATCGTGCCAGTTGGCTGTATGTGACAACCGCTCTATCCAACCCGTGGGGCGAAGCGCCTGACCAGCGGCATCCGGGCGGCTACAGCGGACTTGGCTTTGAATTTATCATTGAATGCGCTACAGAGGCCCGGTGGCCGCTGGATGTGCTGCATTGGCTTATTGCGCTGCAGGTGCTTACCGCCTGCGGCGAACTGGAAGGTGGCCTCGTGGAGCCAATGGATCGCATTGCTCTGGGCGGTCCGCTGGACGGCTCGGCTGATTGCCTGCTGCGCAATGTTCTGCTGCTGGCACATCCGCATCTACCTGCCCAGGCGGAGTTGGATTCGGGCAAGTTTGATCTGCTGCTGTGTGTCGGCATCACCGATGCGGAAATGGCGTTTGCCCGTTCGCAGGGAGGCGATGCCTTAGCGCAGTTGCTGACCCACAACGATTACCTGCCTGTAACCAATCCGAAGCGCACTTCGGCGGTGTAGGCAAGTGGCTCGGCCTCGGGACGTATCGGTGCGGCAGAGTGGCTAAGGCCGCGGTCTGAATTGTGGCGTCCTAAGGCCGCGAGCGTTACTTACCTTCATGGCGACTGCGGGTTTGCAGCCTGTTGGGCCGGTTCAGGCCGCCGATAACCGCATGCACGGGGCATTAAATAGACCTGTGTTCCATAAAACCTCAATCATTTTCATTTATTTGCCGATTCCGCTTATAATGCGGCATTGCCGACACAGGCCAATGGCCCGTATGGTTGGCGGAGTATAGCTCGAGGTTCAGGACATGCCAGATCCCAACAATGCACCCCAGGACGGGCCGGGCAAGCCCAATTCTTCCGATCCGGGTGATAAGCGCCCAAACAAGGACAACAACAACGGCAATTTTCGCTTCAGTCGCAGCATGCTTGGCTGGCTGCTGATTCTGCTGTTTGTCATTCTGGTGCTGATTATGCTGCACCCGCCCGGTGCGGCCAAAACTGTTAAATACAGCACCTTCATGTATCAGTTGCAGCACAACAATATTGCCAAAGCAACGGTTCAGCAGGATGGACACATTGACTTTACGCTCAAGCATCTCCTGCCCGGCGAGCCGGTGGACAGTGCGCTTAAAAGCGTAACCTTTCGTCCGCGTCAGTCGCTCGATGGTCCGGGGTGGACGACGCTTTCTTCAGAGTTTTCCAAATACAATGTGCCTTTCAGTTCGGCTCATTCCAATCATATGTTCTGGGATTTTGTGGAGCAGATTGCGCCCGTCGTCCTCATTTTAGCCGTGCTTTATTTCTTGTTCTTTCGACAGATGCGTTCGGGTGGCGGCGGCATCGGTATGTTGGGCAGCTTTGGTCGTTCGCGCCACCGCATGCTTAACAAAGAGCATACGACCGTCACTTTCAACGATGTTGCCGGCATTGATGAAGCCAAGGAAGAACTGGCGGAAATTGTTGAGTTTTTGAAGCACCCCAAACGGTTTCAAAAATTGGGAGGCCGCATTCCACGCGGTGTATTGCTCATTGGATCGCCGGGCGTGGGCAAAACGCTGCTGGCCAAGGCAATCGCCGGCGAGGCGGAAGTGCCCTTTTTCTCAATCAGCGGTTCTGACTTTGTTGAAATGTTTGTGGGTGTAGGCGCGTCGCGTGTGCGTGACTTGTTCAAAACCGCCAAGGAGTCTTCGCCGTGCATCGTGTTTTTAGATGAAATTGACGCCGTCGGCCGGCGCCGCGGCAACGGCTTTGCCAGCGGCGGCCACGACGAACGCGAGCAAACTCTTAACGCCATCCTCGTGGAGATGGATGGCTTTGACACCAATGATCAGGTTATTGTTATTGCCGCCACCAACCGGTCGGATGTGCTTGACCCGGCGCTGACCCGGCCGGGCCGCTTTGACCGGCAGGTAACCGTCCCCTTGCCGGACATCAAGGGACGCTACGAAATTTTGAAGGTGCATGCCCGCAAGGTAAAACTGGGGCAGGATGTTGACCTTCTGCGGCTCGCGCGGCAAACGCCGATGTTCAGCGGAGCAGACCTCGCGGCCATTATCAACGAGTCGGCCCTCATCGCCACGATGCTCAACAAAGACGCCATCGAAATGACCGACCTTGAAGAAGCCCGAGACAAGATTCGCTTTGGCAAGGCCCGGCGCAGCCGAGTTATTGATGAACAGGAGCGCGTGCTTACCGCCTGGCACGAAGCCGGCCATGCGGTCGTTCAGTATTTTTCGCCGGAGGCCGACCCGCTGCATAAAGTCACGATTATTCCCCGCGGCAGCTACGGCGGTGCCACCTTTTCGCTTCCGGAAAAAGATCGCTACTACCGCAGCCAGAACCATCTGCTCGCCCAACTGCGTATTTTGTTCGGCGGTCGTGCGGCCGAGGAACTTAACATCGCTCAAATTGACACGGGCGCCAGCATGGATATCCGCCAGGCCACCGCCATTGCCCGCGAAATGGTTTGTGAATACGGCATGAGCGAGGCGCTGGGACCGATTCGCTTCGGCCAGGATGGCGAAGCCATGATGTTTGACCGCCGTCCGCAATACAGCGAAAAAACCGCGGAGCTTATTGACAGTGAAGTGCGCCGGCTCATTACCGCAGCTTATCAGGAAGCGCGGCAAATGCTGATTGACAAACAAACTGAGCTTGCCAATCTTAAAGATGCGCTGCTGCGCTACGAAACGCTGGATTACGAAGATGTGAAGCGCATTATGACCGGACAGGTGCTCTCGAAGCCGACGGTGACCGATCTGCTCGCTGCAGAGCAGCAGCGCAGGATGGCCAACCGGGCCGGCGGCGATGCGACCTCCGACCCGGCAGTAGGCTCTCTGCCGCAGCCGGGATAAAGCCCGTCGGAGTTTGCCGGTGCATGCGATTACGCTGGTGACAGGAGCAAAGTTCCGCACTGTGTGGCCTTTGCGCTTCGGGCACGAGTTCTGGCGTCTGATAAGTTATCCACAAAGTTAATGATATATTCATATTATCTTCATCAAACCTGATGATTGCTGATGTATCTTTTTGCCCATGGATACATCGTCTAGAGATATGTCTGTATTTTCCGCACGGGCGGCTTCGCCGGCTCGGAGAACGCGCCAGCATCTGGAATTGCCGGCCGATGGCTTGTGGGCACGAGCCGTGCTTGATGACCCGCGGCTTGATGCCGTGGTCATTTCCGATCTGCATCTTGGCAGCGACAATTGCCAGGCCAAGCGCATCAGCGCTCTGCTTGAGCAACTGCTGGACGGACAGATTGCCACGCGCCGGCTCATCATCAACGGCGATGTGTTTGACTCGATAGATTTTCGGCGACTTAAAAAGACCCACTGGAAGGTGCTTTCGCTTATTCGCCACCTCTCAGACAAAATCGAAGTGATATGGACCAACGGCAATCACGACGGGCCGGCGGAAATTGTTTCGCACTTGCTCGGCGTGCAGGTACAGAACGAATACATCTTTGTGAGCGGCCGGCGGCGCATGCTCGTGATTCATGGCGATCTTTTCGATGATTTTATAGACCATCACCCGGTGCTTACCTGGTTTGGCGATTTGATTTACAATGCCCTGCAAAAAGTGGATCGGCAGCACCACATTGCCCGGTTGGCCAAGAGCCGCTCCAAAACATTTTTGCATTGCATGGACAAAGTACGCATAAAATCCATGGCGTACGCACAGAAAAAGGGATGCAGCGTGGTCATTTGCGGCCACACCCATATTGCGGCCGCTGAACGTGAAGGCCCGGTGGAGTATTACAACAGCGGCTGCTGGACGGAATTGCCCACCACTTATCTGACGATAGCCGATGGCACGGTGGCTTTGCATCAGAACACTCTCGGCATCGAACCGGTGGAAGACCTGCAGGCCGCTATTGTTGTTTAGCCGGCTCTTCACCGGCGGCAACATGTTAACCGCAGCCGCGCAAGACGGCATTAGGATGCAAGCGTCAAGTCCGAGCTTCCAGTCTGTATGGCGGAACGGGCGAGCGTCTGTGAAGATAAAATTGCCCGCCGCCCGCAGGATGGCTGAAATGCTCCGTCAGCTTTGTTGCCAGATCTCGCAAACTCATTAGTCAGAGTCGGCTTGATCCTCCGCCGCGTATACGGCACATTTCAACCCATCGCAATCCCGGCCATTACTTGGCCAGGCTCCTCGCACCGTGGAGAGTTGCCGTGCCACCCCAGGTGAAAGTCTCGAGCAAAATGTATATGAAAGCGACCAAAATCTCAGGCAAAATTGAACATCGCCCCATAACGTGCCACGCGGTTTAGCCCAGTGTGCTGTCCGGATGGCGTGGTAATCCAGCCATGATTCGTGATTTGCGGCGGGAAAGGATCTGCGACGATTATTTTGGGAAGCTCAACAGGTGTCTGGGCGCATGCGGCGACATGCGGCGCGGCCAATGGCCGGAGCAAAAAAGGGTTCCGAAAACCCCGCCTTGGGCTACAATTTGTTTATGAGGAAACGGTCACAGACCACTGAGCCGACGGCGCGCGAGGCGGCTCTGCAGGTGCTTGCGCAGTGGCGCGAACTTGGCAATCCGCCGCGGGTGCCGGAGCGCGATGATTTGCTTTGGCAGCACATGGAGCCGCGCCAGCGGGCGACAGCGTTTGATTTACTTCAAGGTGTGCTTCGCAGCCGCGGCCTGCTGGAACATATAATCGAACAACTGCTGGACAAACCGATTGGTGGACTTGAAAACGCCGTGCGTGCCGCTTTGGAGCTTGGAGCCTATCAGGCTTTGCTGCAGAGCAACGTGGCCGATTACGCCTTGGTGGATTCCAGTGTGGAACTGGTGCGATTGGCCGGTAAGCCGCGGGCGGCAGGGCTGGTGAATGCGATTCTGCGTGGGCTTCTTCGGCTTGAGCCGCGCAATGAGCCATTCGTGGCCTTACGCGATGATGCCTTTCCGGTGGGTGTCGGGCGGCAGGTTCGTTTTAATCGCCGCGTGTTTCCATCGCCGCAGGCGGATGCGGCGGAGCATCTGTCGGTTGTGTGCAGCTATCCGAAGCCGTTGGTTCAAATGCTGCTGCAAGCTTATGGTCCGGTCGTTTCGCTGCGCATCTTGACAGCCGGCAATCTTCGGCCGATGGTGCTGTTGCGTGATGACGGCATCGGCAAGAAAGACTTGGAGGGACTGGTTCAACATCAGCAAAAGGGTTGGCTTGCTGCGACGGATGGCTGGACGCCAGCCGTCGCTCGTCAGGTAGCTGCGGGCAAACTTTCGCCGCAGGACCCCACGGCAGGGCTGGCGGTAGAGTCGCTGTGCGCGGCCATAAAAACAGTTCCTGCTCAAGGCGGGCCACGCCCGTTGGTATTGCTCGATTTATGTGCCGGCAAAGGCACCAAGACCATTCAGCTGGCGCTGCGGCGCCCGGGCGACATTGTCCTTGCGACTGATATTGCCCCGCTAAAGCTGGAATTTCTTCGTGGTCGGGCCAAACAGTTTGGGCTTCATCAGGTGCGAATCAACCTTTTGGAGGAGGTCTTGATTGATCACCATGCGTTTGATGCTGTGCTGGTGGATGTGCCATGCTCGAACACGGGCGTCATGGCACGGCGCGTGCAGACGCGCTGGCGCTGGCCCGATCTTGATCGAAAGGCTTTGCAGCGCCAGCAGCTCACGCTGCTTACCCAGGCCCAGAAACTGCTGCGGGTCGGCGGTGTGCTCGCGTACAGCACCTGCAGCGTAGACCCCTGTGAAAATGGCGATTTGGTGCGAAAGTGGCTGGAGCTTCAGCAAGGGTCGCCTTGGCGAATAGTCCACGAGCAGATGTCGCTTCCGGCGGCTACCGACGACCCGGCGGCAAGATGCGATGGCGGGTACGTGTGCGTGCTGGCGGCAGCTGGGCAACCGGCCGTGTAATGACCCACGATGAGCAGACCGGCACAGCGCCTATCTATGTTTCAGCGGCCTGTGAACAGGGCTGCCAAAATTACCATCATCCTGGACGCAACATCCCTGGCGTCGGTTTATCCAGTCGTCAACGGAAGCTGAACTATTCAATCGCGGTGCTATTTGCCGATGCAAAAGCTCGAAAAGATTTTGCCCAGCACTTCATCTGGTGAAACAATGCCGGAGATGTTGCCCACAGCATC
This sequence comes from Phycisphaerae bacterium, assembly GCA_049965775.1. GTDB lineage: Bacteria > Planctomycetota > Phycisphaerae > WQYP01 > WQYP01 > JABEVB01. Next base: position 3,462 of record JBMFVX010000071.1, on the reverse strand, counting down.
GAGCGCCAGCCGCAGGTCGCTGGCAATGAGTTCAGGGTACCGCAAGGCACTCTCTGGATTGGTCGCAAGCAGCTGCTGCGCTGAATGCAGGGCGCTTGTGGCGGCTGCGAGCCATTGGCGATGGCGGCGGTTGAGGGTGAGCGTGGCCGCCGCACCGGAGGCGTTTGTAATTGCCCGGCCAATGGCAATGCGGAGTTCATCAAGCCCGATGTGGGCAATGGCGGAGGTGCGTAGGCATGCTCGCGGCGCTGAAACCTCGGCGGGGTTGGCAGTGCCGGCAGCCTGGTCGCATTTGTTGCGCACCCAAAATGTAGCGAGGCCAGAAACTGCGGCGGTGTTGGCCAGCAGGTCCAGTGCGGGCTGGTCTTCAGTGCCATCGGTAACAACTACCACGCAGTCGGCCCGTGCGATAGCGGCGCAGCGGGCGTCATTCATGAGGGTTGCAAGTGCGGTGGGCGATTCTTCAATGCCGGCGGCATCCACCAGGCGAACTTGGCCGGCGGGTGTTTGAATGACTGTAGAGACGGCGTCGCGCGTGGTTCCTGCAATGGGCGAAACAATGGCGCGATCGTGGCCGGCCAACGCATTAAGCAGAGAGCTTTTGCCGACGTTGGGGCGGCCCAACAGTACCACGGTTGGCAGCATATCCAGCGATTCCCACTGTACGGCTTGGCTTTGGGCGCGGGCGATGTCGGCGGCGATGGCGGTGATCTGCCGTTGCAATTCGGCAGGCGAGATGAATGAAACATCGGGCTCATCGCTGAAATCTATGCCTGCCTCCACCAGAGCCAGTATGTTGCCCAACCGGTCGCAAAGTGTTTGGCCCCAGCGGTGCAGAGCGCCATTACGCAGTGCGGCGGCGGCGCGCAGTTGTCGTTCGTTTTCAGCGCCGATGGTAGCGGCAATACCTTCGGCCTCGGTAAGATCGCATTTGCCATGAAAAAAGGCCCGGGCTGAAAACTCCCCCGGCTCGGCCTGCCTGGCGCCTGCGGCCAGCACGGTATCAAGAACCATCTGTGCCAGCGCGGCTCCGCCCGGCAGGTGCAATTCCGCGGAATCTTCCCCGGTAAAGCTGTGCGGCGACTTAAATAAAATCAGGCCGGCTGCAATCGGTGGGTGCAGCAACTTTGCGGCCAGCCAGCGGCGGGCCTGCGGAGCTGCCGCCAGCGTTACTTGTGAGCCGGCAATTCCCCAGGATTCGGGGCCGCTGAGCCGCACAATGCTGCGGCGGGCCAAACCCATGGGCGAACTGATGGCGGCAATGGTATCGTGCTCGTACATGCGGGCATTGTAACGCAGCCGGCACGTTTACCGCTTGCATGCCGCGGCGATAAACGCGCGAACATCCGCCGCGAGCCTGGCACGCTGGGTGGCCGGGTGGTATAGCATGTGCCCGCCGAGAAAGAACTTTTCGGTAATGTTGGACTGCAGCGTCGGGTTAAGCCCCAGGTGATCAAACGTATAAATGGTGGCTAAAAATGGCGTGGCCAAGTCAAAATAGCCGCTGCAAACCATTACCTTCATGGCGGGATTGCGTACCATGGCATGGCGCAGGTTATCGGTTACGGTTAGATAGCCCGATCCGCCGGGGCCAAAGTTCCATGGAAACACATCGCCCGAAAGAGCCCGGTAACGCGAATCGTTTTTATAATGCAGGTGTTGGCGCACATAAGTGTTAAACGCGCTGGTGAAGGGCGCTACAAACCCCTGCATGGCAGGGTCAAAACCGGTGCGGCCCAGCGTGGGGTTGTCGTTGTAGGCGGTGAGGCGCGTATCCATGCGACCGATGATTTTGCGTTGGTTCCGCAGCAGACGTGCCTCAAACGCCGATGGGTCAATGCGCAAGTTGCTCAGCAGCACATATCGTTCGGAAAGACCGGTAAATGCGGCAAGTTGGGCGGCAATTGCATGCCGCTTGGCGCTGCTTAGCGAATCCCCGGCGGCCAACGCGGTGGTGTAATCGGTCAAAGCCCAGTGTTCAGCGGCGGCAAGGGTTTGATGAAAGTGCTGCTCCATCGCGGGCAAGAGCTTATGGTGATACCAGGCGGCAGCCGTGTAACTGGGAACAAACAGAGGGTAGGGGGTATCGTTGCCTTCGCCGGTGCTTATGGTTTGAAAGTTGAGGATGGATGAAATCAGGATAATGCCATTAAGGTTAAGGCCGTCGTGGTTGCCCAGGTAGTCAGAGAGTGCTGCGGCCCGCGTGGTTCCATAGCTTTCGCCGGCAAGAAAAATTGGTGAGGCCCAGCGGTTGTAGCGGTTGAGGTAGGTTTGTACGAAATTGCCCAGCGATTGCACGTCCTGCATGACGCCGTCAAACGCCGACTGCGGTACGCCTGGAGCAGGGTTGCTATAGCCCGTACCAACCGGGTCAACAAAAACCAGGTCGGTGGCGTTAAGCCAGGTGTCAGGGTTGCTGACCAGTTGATAGGGCGGCGGCGGCGCCGAACCGTTGGGATTGAGTTTGAGAATAACGGGGCCGGCGCACCCGATGTGCAGCCAAACGGCCCCGGCGCCCGGCCCTCCATTGAATGCAAAAGTCAGCGGACGATGGCTGCTGCCGCGGGTTGGGTGGTCTTTGGTGTAAGCCACAAAAAATATGTGAGCCATAAGCTTGCCGCTGCGGTTAAAAATGGGCATCAGACCGGTGGTTGCGGTATATGCGAGCGGTTTGCCATCAATGGTTATGCTGTGATGCGTCACGATGAGTTGATCGGCGTTGGCGGCCGGTAGGTGCCCGATCATGGCATGCGGCGCGGGCGGGGTTTTAGCCGTCATGTGCGAGGTTGCCTTGGCGCCCGCGCGCGGATGAGCGGGTAACGTTGCTGGTGCGGCTGCGGTGAGAGTTTGGGTTGCTGCAACCAATAACGCCGCTGCGGCGGAAATAGGCAGAAGCATAGATCGGACCGGGCGTGGCATAAAAAAGCGCGGCATCAGGTACCTCAAGCAAAGGGTTTATAAATATAACAAGCCTAGTGCTCTGTCACATCCAAAAATTAGGGTTGATTGGTCGCAAACGCCCCAGCTGCAAGGAGCCAGCGGCGAAAACCGGGTCCATAGACCCATTGAGCCGCTGCAACGCCGCAGGTGGGGCGTTTGCGACCAACCCTGCTGGCGGGGGCCAAGGGCCTGTAGGCTTTGGCGCTCGTCGTCAATGTATGCCCCCATACACAATCCTCCTCGCTTCGCACCGCCAACCCCTTGGCCTTCCGTCAATCCCAATTTTTGGATGTGACAGAGCACCAGTGTCATGCCATAGCGCCAAGGCTTATAGCAGCGGTATATAGCGTGCTTCAGCATTATGCAACTGCGACGGCGCCGCAGGGCTGCAACGCTCGCAAAGTCACGCACGTACTTCGAGTTATTGTTGCCGCCGGTGAATGAGCCCAACTTTCGCACTTCGGCCCCAAAAACCGCATTATCTTGCAAATAAGGCCGAAAGTTTCCACCACAAACCACCCC
>JBMFVX010000070.1:0-14932 GCA_049965775.1 Phycisphaerae bacterium | reverse complement strand
CAGCCGCTTGGCCCCCGCCAGCAGGGTTGGCCGCAAACGCCCCATCTGCGGCGTCGCAGCGGCTCAATGGGTCTACAGACCCGGTTTTCGCCGCTGGCTCCTTGCAGCTGGGGCGTTTGCGACCAATCAATCCTAATTTTTGGGTGTGACAGAACACTAGCCGGTTTCACGGGGCAGGGGCAAATTATCTGGCTGCCGCGCAAGCGCGGCCATCCTCTGCCGGTGCTTTCTGCTTTGGCATCAATACGGAATATGCCCAACAACATATATGCCGGCTCGTCGCCCCATGTCGCGCGTCTGCTTGCACGATGGGCGGCCAGGCCCGGTTAAACAGCCGCAAGATCACTTTACATGGGTGGTGGTGTATGCCTGGCCGCATTTTAAGTTGGCGCGCGATAACAGCAAAGACTTGAGCCTGTTTGATGCCGCCCGCGTATGTGCTGCGGCATTGTCGCCGAAAATTAAGGTTGTTTCTCCGTCGCAATTTGTTCGGGGTTTTGCTCGCGGCGCAGCATTAACATGCCCCCGGCACCAGCCTGTGGCTGTGGCTGTGGCTGTGGCTGTGGCTGTAGCTGACAAAGCTAAAGTACGAAAGTTGAGCTAACCCAACTTTCGCGCTGGACGCTCCGGTTTTTCGCTCACATGTAATCTGGCACGACGACGGTTTGGTTCTGCCGGGGTGCCGTTGGCGGAAAATGCAGGACGCGATCTTTGGCCTTGGCCTGAATATAATATTCAAATATTTCCACACGTTTGGGCATCGGGGGCAGTTTCGTCTGGTAGACCCCACGGCGGATGTGCTGTAGCGCAACAGATTTGAACGGTCCTTTGGCCAATGGTCGCCACATCAGAGCGCCGCTGATGGATGATTCCCCGGCGTCCGCAAGAATAAGCACCTGAAGTTCCAATGATTCGTCCCGCTGGATGCTGGTACGCAAGGTCGGGAGGATCAGGCGGGGTTCGCCTTGGTATGTCATGACGGGGTTTGCGGATTCTGGCAGCGCGTGCCCAAGCTCGTGCTCCAAGACTGTATCGTGTAGGTTGAGAAACTGGTTGCGGGTTCTTGTGTGTTGCTCAAGATTGGCCAGTGTTCCAAGTTCGCCTCGGGTGGACACGGCTGCGAGCAGATACCGCATCATTTTAACCCAATGCTGGGTCATGTTCAGGCGAATTGCCAGAGCTTTGTTGAGTATTTGCTTTCGTTGGGCGGGAGCGGTGGTCTTAAGCAACTTCTGCACAGCGGAATCCAGCGATCCTCGCAGGCACCCTAAGTGAGCTTGCTCACGCGCGTATCGAAATGTGCTAAGCTGATCTTGAAATCGTTCCTTATAAGAGGCGCCCATCACCCGTGGCGCAAGCGAGGCGAAGCGGTCTACAAACATCCACTTTTGATGAACGCGGCTCCATGGCTCCGACTGTGCTGCAATCCCTCCGGGGCCGCCCGTCCAAGTGGTGGCGCGGGGCATCTGGGCACCATCAATCTTGCAGAAAATATCCCGTACTTCCTCGGCGACATTAGGGCCGAAATGAGCCGTTGCGTAATCAAGATAGAATTTATCAACAGGCATGGAGCGGTCTTTGGCTGCCTGGGGGTTTGGGAAGTGTGATATGGAGGCAATCGAGACATTGGAAGGGGCCCACGACTGGTCCCAGCCGGCGGCGGCCAAGGCGGATATATTCGGTGCGACGGCTTTTGTTCGCCAATGAATTCCGAATAATCCGGTGCAACCATAGGTATGAGCGGCCACCGCATCAAAACGCATGCGCCCTGCATAAGGCTGTGGCGAGGTCAGATGCGGGTCGTTTTCGAGCCAGGGTATGGCCCACCGATCGCGGCCGTGAAGGGCGGCAAACGCGGGATCCACAGGTATGTTGCCGACATCGCGGCTGATGGCGCTCATGGGGACGTCTTTGGGCAAAATTTTATCGAGGGCCGCGCGGTTGCCCTGGGGCCCCAGCACCCAGCCGCAGGTGGCTAATTTAATTTGCGATTGGGTTGACGTCAGCGCATGCAGGGCCGCCTGAATGTCTTGCACGACGGCCGCAAACTGCTGAGGGGAGTTGCCTTGCCAAGTCCAAGGCTCTGGCGTCCAGAGCCAGTAGTAATCGGTCGGGCACGCTCGTGCGATGCGTGTGAAGATTCCTTTGTAGATTTTCTCAACAGTGGCGATATCCGCAGGATTCAGACCGATGGCGTGCAGTCGCTGCTGTACGGCCGGCGGAATGGTCAGAGGCGTTTCGGTGCCGAGGCAGGTTTTTACGCCGACGCTTTTGGCCCAGGAAAAAGCCATCTGAAACATGTGTCCTACGCGATTGAACAACTCGTTGCATTGGGTGGGCGTTGTGGGTGCGGGCATCAGGCTCTGCATGACCTTGGGTCCGTAGGCATTGTGGTCAAAAAGCATGGAGGCCCCTGCGCAGAATTCGTCGGTTTTCATGGCGCTAAAGCTCCAGTTGTCATTGCGTGCCGTGTTGGCCCAGTCGGCGGGATAGCTTGCCGTTACGTCGCCGGATGGAATGATGTCTTGGCGTGGGCCGATCCATACGGCCGGTTCGGGTCCAACGGGGCCGGCGGGGTAGCAATGTAACCCGATGAAATTCATCCGCATTTTTGGCAACTGGCCGATGATGGCCAGATAGTCCTGCTGATTCCACCAGTCGGGTCCTTCCGGAAAGTCGTGAAATGGTTGAATGCCGCGGAGGTTAAACAAAGGCTTGCCTCTTTCAGAGACGCTTGGCAGCGGCCAGGGAAGGCGCCCCTCAGGAATGACGTCGCCGTGCAAATAAAATCGAACGCCAAGCAACTCAATAAATCGGTAAGCTCCATAAAGCGTGCCGATGCTGTCGCCGCCGACAATAAGCACACGTGGTTTTCCGGCCAGTGGCATGCTTTGTAGAAGATATTCCTGCGGGCCTAGATCCATTGCCTGCTGCTGCCATGGCTGCCCGGCGCAGAGTTTGGCTACGGCCGGGTTGGTTTTATCGCCCACGACCAGTTCTGCTGAGTCAAGTTGGTGCATGCTGCCTGTTATGACGGGTTGCTGGCCAGTTCGCAGATAGATGTACCGCCGCAACTCGAGAATGGCCAACTGCTGCTGGGTGGTGGCTGCCTGCGGTGTTGGGTGCTGCTGCGGTTGCCCCAGCGAATCGGCCAGCCCGCCAAGCCCACCTGCCACTGCGAGCATGGCTGAAGTTACCAGAAAGTGTCGCCGCGATAGGACATTTTCAGACGCATTTTTAGTCATAATATTGCACCAGTAAAATGGTTGCCATGCCACCATTTCTCCCGCCGCATATAAGAAGAATAACTCGCTTCTATGCGTTTAATTGCGTTGGAACCATTGGCATCATGGGCTTGGACGCTGGGCGAAACAATTGCCCGTTCAAACTCCTGTAACTTCCGCCATGGTTACGGTGTGCTATTGTAACGGGGTGATGCGGGAACATGCTCTACCGCAGCGCCGCATCGGCAAGGTTGGGAACGAACACGTGCGGCAGCCGCTGGGCAAAAGATTGCCAGTTGCGGCGATGTTGCGGCGTCCAGAACACTTCGGCGGCCGCACAAAGCCGCGGAAACGTGCGCTCCTGCACCACCTGCATGTTGGGAACCCACTCGGTCCAGAGGCAGGCCTGTGAACCTAGCAGCAGATGGTCATTGGCGCCGGCCAGGCCATCGTCCGCGGGGTTAAACGCATAGACTTTTTGCGGCGGCGTGGTTGTAAGGGTATAGTCAAAATACATATGCGCGGTGGGGGCGCGCACGCACGGTGCATTTTCCTGTATGGCCCGCTCAATTACCTGCGGCTGCGAATGCCAGGCCATGATGGCAGCATCGCGTGGCAGATCGTAGAGAATTTCATCCCAGCCTATCATGAGCTTGCCGTGCGCTCGCACAATTTGGTTCATGCGGTGCTCAAAATATGCCTGCAGCCCCGGCATGGTCTTGATGTGATGGCGTTTAGCCAAAGCCAGGCACTTGGGGCAATGCTGCCAGGAATAAAACTTAACTTCATCGCCGCCGGTGTGAATGTACCGGCCGGGAAACAAGTCCGCGAGCGTGCCGATAACCCGATCGGCGAATTGGTAGACTCGCTTATCGCCGACGCATAAGCATGGGTCATGGGCTGACCAGATGGCCGAGGTGGAAACGGCAATGGGTTGGCCGCTGCAGCTAAGTGCAGGGTAGGCGGCAATAGCTGCTCCGGTGTGGCCCGGCATATCAATTTCAGGCACGATGGTGATGTGTCGCTCGGCGGCAAAGGCGACGACCTCCTCAATCTGCTGGTGGGTATAAAACCCGCCATATTGACCATGACTGTTGTAATGATTGCTCAGGTTGGCGGCAAAGTTAAAGCCAATGGAGCTTCGCCACGCGCCAACGCTGATGAGCTTGGGGTAACCCTCAATAGGAATTCGCCAACCCTGGTGATCGCTTAAATGCCAATGAAAGCGGTTGAGTTTAAAAAGGGCCATAGCCGCAAGCAGGCGTTTAACTTCGGCGGTATCAAAAAAATGCCGGCTGACGTCAAGCATATAACCGCGCCAATGCAGACGTGGGTAATCTTCAATGGCGACATTTGGCAAATGCCAGCGGCCATTGGCATGGCGTGTGGCAAGCTGCAGCAGCGTCATGAGGCCATTAAACAGGCCGTGATATGCCGGGGCGGTAATGACCGCGCCGCCGATGCCGCACGAGAGTGAGTAAGCTTCAATTCGCTGCCAGGGGTATTCAACGCCGGCAAAATGCGGGGGCAGATCGGTGCGAAGTTCGAGTGCAATAGTGCTGACCGAGGGGGGGGCGGCCGAGGTGCCAAGGTGCATGGGCAGTTGCCAGCGGCGCGAGGCATAGTCGTTAAAAACATCATAAAGCCGTTGCAAGTCAAACGAGGCAAGCCCGCGGCCGATGATTGATATAGGTGCGCGCAGCGGCAGTTGCTCCTGGGAGCGTACGATAAGTTTAACGGGAAGTGGATTTACCGGCAGTAAATTAGCGGCGGTTGTGGAATACGTTTCGGTGCCGATAGTCTCGGGTGCGTTGTCTTGGGTCATGAAGTTTAAACTCCAAATGCCGGGATGCGGCGTATAGTAAAACGCTTAACAATGCCTTTTATTTCTCCGATGCATCAGATTGCCTGAGACGATGGATAAATCTGTTTCCCCCGGAATTATGAGGAATTTGTTAAATTGCGAATTGGGTGAAATAAGCTTCGGGGGTGTGCGTTATGCCGTTGTATGCCGGCTGGGATAGATGTTGGCTATAACGATTCCACCACCCCCGAAGCGGCGTCCGGCGTTGCACCCCAACGTATGCGTGCCTTTCTTAACCGTTTGGTTGCGCGTCGGACGCTGCACTTTTTATCACCACCTGGCCGGGAGTGCAACTGCCAGGCATTTCTCATATTTGGAGGCAGTGAGAGTGCGAGCGCGGTTGCTTGGGCGCCTGCCGCAGCGAGTTCCGCCACCTCGGTTGATTTGCTGGAGCTTGGCGATACAGTCCTATGCTAACCGACCAGGAACTTGTTCATGTAGTGCTTTTTCATGGTAAAACAGGGCGTCAAATGCAGCCAGAACGCAAAAAAATGCTGGTTCAAGCACCAGTACTGGCGCTGATGCCGATTACTTGGACAGAGCATTAGTCGCAATAAATCTTAGCGCAACGACTGTTTTGCTATACACTGCACCGAAATAAGAAGGCTGGCAGCAGACTGCCGGGTCCGTGCCGCATCGGGATCGGTTGATGCGGCGGGATGTCATGTGGGACCTTCGCTTGTGTTTGCCGTCGCGGCACAAGCGGTTATGAAAAGGCGGTTTGCTTTGGCAGTTAATATTCCAGCATCGGTGACAACGGCTGCGGGACGCGAAACGCCTGTAAGGCAAACATATCGTGGCCCGTTTGCCATCATGACCATTCTGTTTTTTATGTGGGGTTTTTTAACTGTTTGGAATGACATTCTCATTCCGCGCTTTAAGGAGGCGTTTAATCTTACTTACTTCCAGGCGATGCTGATTCAGTTCGCATTTTTTGGCGCCTATACGATCGGCTCGCTGATCTATTACCTGATTTCCATGTACTGGGGCGATCCGATTAATCGCATTGGCTACAAGAACGGCGTGATCATTGGATTGCTGATCGCCGCCGTCGGTACGGCCTTGTTTTATCCGGCGGCTGTGATCGTGTCGTATCCGTTTTTTTTGATGGCGTTGTTTATCGTGGGCATCGGCTTTGCGATGCTGCAGATTGCTGCCAACCCGTATGTCACCATATTAGGACCGGAGCAAACTGCTTCCAGCCGGCTGAATTTATCCCAGGCGTTCAACTCGTTTGGCACGACGATCGGCCCGGTGGTTGCGGGCTGGCTGATTTTCAGCGTGTTCAATACGGCTGGCGCCTCAGGTGCCGACTCAGTAAAGATACCTTATTTGTGCGTGGCGGGCGTGTTTGTGCTTTTGGCAGTGGCCTTTACATTCGCGCACCTTCCGAATTTTAAGAATGTTGAGCATTTGCCTCGCGGCGCCGGTGCCATCCGCCATCCGCATATGGTGTTGGGTATGGTTGCGATCTTCTTTTATGTTGGCGGGGAGGTGACGGTTGGCAGCTCTCTTGTTAATTACCTCGGATTGCCGGCGTTGGGAGCCATGGCCCACAAAGTGGCTGCCAAGTACCTTTCCTTTTATTGGGGCGGCCTGATGATCGGGCGGTTTATGGGGGCTTTTGCGCTAAGTGATATGCGACGATGGTTGCGGCATACGATCGTGGCGCTGCTGCCGGTGGCGGCCTTCGTTGTGGTGTGGCTGCTATCGGGCAGAGCCAATGCGCTGCACTATGGAGTGATGCTCGGCATTATGCTGGTGGCGTTTTATCTTGGAGAATCGAGTCCGCATCGTATGCTGGTGCTGTTTAGCGCCATCATCATTGGGTTGCTGCTGACGGGTATCTTCTCCTCCGGCACGGTGGCGGTATGGGCGGTGCTGGGCATCGGCCTGTTTGACTCCGTGATGTGGTCTAATATTTTTTCGCTGGCCATTGAAGGCTTGGGTGCTTTCAAAAGTCAGGCGTCCAGTCTGTTGGTCGTGGCGATTCTCGGCGGCGCGCTGCTGCCGCCGCTGCAGGGGTTTATGGCCGATCGCATCGGAATACAGGCGTCGCTCGTGGTACCGATCATTTCGTATGTTTATATAGCGTTTTATGGTCTGTATGGTTACCGCGCCGGCCGCAAAGAAACCGCCACATGAGGGTGGTTTTGCAGGCGATCGGACAACGCCGACAAAAAGCCCAGAGCGGCAGACCGCAATCGGGTCACGTCATCATCAGAAAATGATTGCCGCAGGTTGGCAATAGTGTTAAAGCGGATCGCGTTTTTATGTCACAAGGTTGCGGCCCTGATCATCGGCCGAAAAAAGATGCACTCTTTGCATGTTGACGTAAAGCGTTGCGATACTCTGCGGAGGCAATGTTTGGTAGTCGTGGGCATCGGTGCGGCATATAAGGCGTGGATGTTCCGGCAGGTCGAAGTGGATGTCCACCTTGTCGCCTAACGGCTCGACCACGCTGATGCGGGCCTGCAGAGCGTTGTCTGTGCCGGCAAAGCGGCCTTCATTTTTGAGCGACAGCGCCTCGGGGCGAATGCCGAGAACCAGTTCTCGCTCGGAGGAGCCATTGCACGCGGCGAGCAGGTGCGGCGGCAGCATCAGACGCGCGCCGGCGGCGGCAAAGTACCCGCCGTCTATTCGGCGGCCGCGTAAAAAGTTCATGGGCGGCGTACCCACAAACGACGCAACGAAGCGGTTGGCCGGCTGTTCGTAAACCTGCAGGGGCGGGGCGCATTGTTGAATAAGGCCATCCTTCATGACGACGATGCGATCGCCGAGGGTCATGGCTTCTTCTTGATCGTGGGTGACGTAAAGGGTGGTGGTGTTGAGCCGCAGATGAAGCTTTTTAATTTCAGCGCGTGTTTCGAGGCGCAATTTGGCGTCGAGGTTTGACAGCGGTTCATCAAATAGAAAGGCTTTGGGGTTACGGACGATGGCCCGGCCCACCGCCACGCGCTGGCGCTGGCCGCCCGAGAGAGCTTTGGGCCGCCGGTGCAGATACTCGCCAAGGCCCAGGATGTTGGCGGCTTCCATCACGCGCTGATGAATTTGTGCTTTGCTAAGGCCCAGATCGCGCCGGCGAAGCTGCAGGCCAAAGGCCATGTTTTTGTATACGGTCATGTGCGGGTAAAGCGCATAATTTTGAAACACCATGGCGATGTCGCGGTCTTTGGGCGGCAGGTGATTGACAATGCGGCCGTCAATGGCCAGGCTGCCCTCCGAGATTTCCTCCAGACCGGCCACCATGCGCAGGGTGGTGGTTTTGCCGCAGCCCGATGGACCGACCAGCACCACAAACTCGCGGTCTTTAATGGCCAGTGAGATGCGATCCACCGCGCGCACGCCGTCGGCGTATATCTTGGAAACTTCCACCAGATCAACCGTCGCCATCGAGAATTCCAAGAACCGCGGCCCAAAACCCGCCAGCCCAGCCTCCAAAGGTGGTTTTAGATTACGCCAGCCAACCACCCAACCGCAGGCCCCGCGACAAACCTTGAGTTTACCATGCCGTAATTGCATCGTGCCAGTCCAGTGCGTTGGCGGCCTGGCCCGGCCCGTAAGGGGGTACCAGAGGTTTGCGTTGGCTGTGCCGGGTGACTATAGTCATTGGAGTTGGCGGAATGGGCGGATTTGCTGCCAAACTCTCCGATGTTTCTTGGGACGCGTTTTAATGCTCACGCGGATTTTTAGCATCTTGTGGCTTGCGTTATATGCGGCGGCATCGCCGCAGCTAACGGGTGCTGACGCGGTATGCAATGCCGCGTGTTGCGCCGGCACGCCGGGCTGCTGCCCCACTGTGCAGATGCACCGGGCCTGCTGCCCCTGTTCGAATGTTTCGGCTGGCTTGCAGATCGGCCGCATGTCAACGTGTCGGACGCCGGGGCAGTGCCCTTGTATGGCATCAAGTCATCGGCCGGTGCGATCGCTTCTGCTGGTGGCTAATAACAACATAGAGTTAAGCTTTTCGTCGGTGACGATGCCTGCCGTGCTTGTCTCGTTGCCTGTGACCTGCCTTACCGCGGCACGTAATGTTGCTATTGACCACGCCCGTCAACCGCAGCCTGTCTTGCGCCAAAAGTGCGCGCTGATAATCTGAGAAAACTCGTTCTCTTTGCCGGTTGGCTCTGTCATTTGGCTGTTTTGGCCGAATGGCAGCGCCGCTGCGTCATTTGCGGCGGCTTACCACCGCTGATTAATTGGCACGAGATTTTTCAGGAAAAAAAGATGAAGCCTCGAATATGGATGTTGTCCGTCGCCATGGGTTTGGCATTGTGTATAGCCGTGCTGGCAGGCGTTGTAGAGCACAGGCCTCTTGAGCGTCAACTCGGATTTAAAACAACACGCGCTGCACCAGCCAGGCCCTTGGCGGCCAAGGCCGCTGCAGGTTCGCCGGCGGCGCACACTGCAGCCAAACGGCGGATTTTATATTATTGGGATCCCATGCTGGGGCCTTCTTCTATTCGCTCAAAGCCGGGCGTCAGCGCCATGGGCATGCAGCTTGTACCGGTGTATGCGAGCAGCAGTGATAGCGGCGGCATTGGAATTGATCCCGCCATGGTGCAGGACATGGGTATTCGCACCCGGTTGGTGCATCTTGGAATACTTAAGCGCACCATCCGCACAGTGGGTTATGTGCGGGCGGCCGCGCCCGATGTTTATGCTGAAACGCTAAAAGTGGGCGGCTACATAGAAAAGCTAATTGCCGCAACGCCGGGCACGGCCATTCATAAGGGAGATGAGCTTTTTACGTTGTACAGCCCCAAACTGCTGGCGGCCGAGCAGGAGTTGATCGCGGCCGAACAATCGCTGGCCATCGCCAAACGGGCGCGCGATGCCGGTATGATTCAGTCCGCCCGGATGTTGGCCGCCTCGGTGCGGCGTCGGCTGGAACTTTGGGATGTCACGGCCGGTCAGATAGATCAGATCATAAAATCGCACAAGGCGGTTCTTGACGTGGCATTTTACAGCCCTGCCGATGGCGTGCTGATGCAGGTAAATGTTACGCAGCGCTCGCCGGTAAGCGCGGGCCAGACCCTGTTGACCATTACCAATCTTGCAACCGTATGGCTGGATGCCCGCGTATATGCCAGCCAAATGCCGTGGATCGCCATGAATGACCTGGTGACGGCGCATATCACCGGCTTAGGCGGAAAGGGTGTTACCGGAAAAATATTTTATATCGCTCCCACCACCAATGGAGCTGATCAAACCACCACGGTTCGCATAGCGCTATCCAACGCCGGCGATATGTTCAGGCCCGGCATGTACGCGACGGTGCGCATTGATGGCCAACCGCTTAAGGACGCGGTGATCGTGCCACGTGAAGCCGTGATTGACACTGGGCCGCGGCAGGTTGCGTTTATTGAAACAGCGCCGCATCACTTTTCGCTGCGTCGCGTGCAAATGGGCTTGCGCGGTGATGGCGGCCTGGTGCAGATACTCTCAGGCCTCAAGCCGGGCGAGAGAGTGGTGACCAGCGGCGAATTTTTGGTGGATGTCGAAACCCGCCTGCGCGAGGCCGCGGCCAAGTTTGCGCTCCAGCGGACCGCGGCCCCGGTGGAGGCAGCCAAGTGATAGAAAAGATTATTGCTTTATCGGTTCGCAACCGGTTTTTGGTGGTGGTGTTGACGCTGCTGCTGATGGTCATAGCCGCCTGGTGTACGTTTCACAGCAGCATAGATGCCGTGCCCGACCTTTCAGATGTGGAAGTTATTGTCGCCACATCGTATGCCGGCCAGTCGCCGGATGTGGTTGAAAAGCAGGTGACGTATCCACTGGAGACGCAGCTCTTGCATGTGCCGCAGGTGCGGGCGGTTCGCGGCATGAGCACGTTCGAGCTTTCACTGGTGACGGTGGTGTTTAAGGACGGCACCAATTTGTATTGGGCCAGAAGCCGCGTATTGGAATATTTGAACTCTGTTCAGGGGCTTTTGCCCAAAGGTGTTACGCCGCAATTGGGGCCGGACGCCACCGGTGTGGGTTGGGCGTATCAGTATGTGCTGTTTCCGGGGTGGTATGCGGCCCATCACCCGGGCGGTATATGGCACGATGCCGCACGGGGCAAATGGTACGCACATCGCGGTGAAGCGCCGCTTACACGGCGTAGTGAACTGGTAACAGTGCGGGCATTTTCACATGCGGGTGTTTCGCCGCTGTCGGGAAAGCCGCTGGCGCCGGCCGATATTGACCTTGCGGGTCTGCGTTCGCTGCAGGATTGGTTTGTGCGCTATCAATTGGAGGCGGTGCATGGCGTTTCGGAAGTTGCACCAGTGGGCGGGTTTGTCAAAACGTATCAAATTGTGGTGCATCCTGAAAAACTGCGTGCCTACCATATAACGCTTAATGAAATTGCTGATGCGGTGCGAAACAGCAACAACGACATTGGCGGTTCGGTGGTGGACATCAGCGAAAATCAGTACATTTTGCGAAGCCGCGGATACTTAAAATCGTTGGGGCAGTTTCGTAAAATTCCGCTGGCGCTGGGCCGTAAGGGTACGCCGGTGTATTTGTCGGATGTGGCCGATGTTGAGATTGTCGGCGGGCAGCGGCAGGGTATCTGCGAGTGGAATGGGCGTGGTGAGGTGGTCGGCGGCATTGTCATCGTTCGAACCGGTGCCGATACGTACAAGGTTGTTCAAGATGTTAAAAAGAAGATTGCCGCCATTCAGGCCGGCCTGCCGCCGGGCGTTATCATCAAAACCGGCTACGACCGGACCAATTTAATTCGCCGGGCAATTGGCACGCTTTCAGACACGCTTCTGGAAGAAATGATTGTGGTTGCGGTCATTTGTATTGTATTTTTGCTGCATGGCCGCAGCAGTCTGGTGGCCATTACGGTAATACCCGGCAGCATGCTCATCAGCCTGATGTTGCTGTATTTGCTGCACATTACCGCCAACATCATGAGCTTGGGCGGCATTGCCATTGCGATTGGCGTAGTGGTGGACAGCGCCATTGTGATGATTGAAAACGCGCATCGGCATCTGAACGAAGAAGAGGCCCGCGCGGCGCAGGGCAAGCCGCCGCGCACTCGATCGGAAATTATCGTGCAGGCCTCGCAGGAAGTTGGCCCCAGCCTGTTTTTCAGCCTGCTTATCATTACCATCAGCTTCCTGCCTATATTTATTCTGCCCGGTGAAAGCGGCAAAACGTTTGCTCCGCTGGCTCTTACCAAAACATTTGCAATGGCGGCGGCGGCTGTGCTGTCCATCACCATTATTCCCGTGCTGATGCTGTATTTTGTAAGCCCGCGGCTGCTGCCGAAGCAACTTCCGGCGGTTTGGCAATGGATCATTTCATTGCTGCTGGTGGCGGGGCCGGCGGCAGCGGTATGGGTATTGCCCCAACACTTTGCGCTGCTGATGCCATACCGCTGGCTCCTGCTGATGGGGTGGCTGGTGTTTGCGGCTCTGTTGGTCTTGCCGCAGAAAATCGTGCATGAGGAGCACAACAGCGTAAGCAAAATGCTCCAGAGGATGTTCTCGCCGGTATTTCATGGGGCCATGCGGCTGCGCTGGCTGGTGATTCCGGCGGCGCTGGCGCTGGTGCTTTCGATTGTTTACCCGCTGGGTAAATTAGGAACGCAGGAAACTCCGCCGCTCTATGAAGGCGACTTGCTCTATATGCCGCAGACAGATCCCAGCATCGGCATTAACGAAGCCCGCTATGTGCTGCAGCAAACCGATAAAATACTCCGGCGCTTTCCGGAAGTTAAAAGCGTGTTCGGCCAGACTGGTCGCGCCGAAACCGCCACCGACAACGCCCCGATGGACATGGTGGATACCGTGGTACGGCTCAAACCGCCCGGCGAATGGCCGCGCCAGACGTTTGATCGCTTTTACTCCCGTTGGCCGCGCTGGATGCAATGGCCTTTCAAGCACACGTTTTGGCCTGCAAGCCGCCCGCTGACCCAACATCAGCTTATCTACGGGTGGACCAATGCAAATGGCACGCATCACCCAGGCATGGACGATGCCCTGCATGTTCCCGGCTTTTCAAATACGTGGACGCAGCCGGTGGCCAATCGCACGGCAATGGTTAACACCGGCATCAAAACACCCCTGGGCATTGAAATTTTCGGCCCCAACGAAGCTGTTTTGAGCCAACTGGCAAGCCATGTTGCCGGCGTGCTCGCAAACGTGCATGGTGCATCAGGTGCTGAACCTAATCAGGCGATGCCCGCAAATTATCTGGATATTCAGGTTCGGCGCGCTGTGGCCGCCCGCTTTGGCATGACGGTCGGCGCGGTGCAAAAAATTGTGGCCATGGCACTTGGCGGATCGCAAATAAGCACGGTGGTGGCCGGTGCGGCCCGTTACCCGATTGATCTGCGTTTCGGCCGTGAAGAGCGCGAGCGGCCCTCGGAACTTAAGGTGCTGCCCGTGCCGACGCCGGACGGCCATTTTGTGCCGCTGGCAATGCTGGCTCATATACGCATTACGCCCGGACCGGCCGAAATAGACAGCCAAAACGCCACGCCTCTTCGTTATGTAACCGTCAATCTCACCACAGGCAACATCGCAGGCTTTGTGGCCCGTGCCAATGCCGCGATTGGCAAAAGCATTACGTTGCCCGCGGGTTACAGCTTGCAATGGATTGGAGCTTATCGGCAAATTCAGCAGACCAATGCGCGGTTGATGCTGGCGGTGCCGCTGGTGCTCACCATTATTATCATCCTGCTCTTCATGGCCACCAACAGTCTGGGGCGGGTGCTGGGCGTGCTGCTTTCGGTGCCGTTTGGGCTGGTGGGCGCATTCTGGTTGCTTTATGCCCTGCACTATGAAATGTCCGCGGCGGTGTGGGTGGGCATAATCGCTCTTTCCGGACTTTCCGCGGAAATGGGGCTGGTGCTGCTGCTTTATATTGATATCGCACTTAAAGAGGCGGCGGCCGCGAGCCGGTTGAACAATCCCACCGAACTGCTTGAAGCATTGTATGCCGGTGCGGTGCGGCGCATTCGCCCCATGACCATGACGGTAGGCGCAGCACTCATCGGCCTTTTGCCGCTGCTCTGGGCCGCTGGTTCGGGCACCAGCATCATGCGGCGGCTGGCGGCGCCGATGATCGGCGGCCTGATCACAAGTTTTGTGCTGGAGTTGCTGGTGCTGCCGGCTTTGGTGTTTGTAACCATGCGGCTGAAGCTTACCCGCCAATGGAACCAGGCCGTATTGGCCTCGACCCATCAAGGAGATGCGCGATGAAACTGCAATGCCATATAACACGGATGATGCTAACCGCAGTCGCTGCAGCTGCCATGATGCTGGCAGGCTGCACGGTGCACCCGGCTGGCGAGCGGCAACAACTGCAGGCCGCCCGGCGGCTGGGCGAGGCGTACAAAGCACCCTATGCCCATCGCCGGCAGCCTCCGCTGCCAGCCGCGGCGACACCCCGCGAGCTTGTGGCGTGGGGCCTGCGCAACAACCCGGCGGTTGAAGCCGCCTATTGGAATTGGGTGCAGGCGCTTGATTATGTGCCCCAGGCCGGCACGCAGGCTACCGCGCCCATGCTTAACGCGGGGGCGGCCATCAACAGCGGCAGTGTATCAGCGGCAGGTACAACGCTGGGCCTTTCCAATATGACGAGTGCGGATATTCAATGGCCGGGCAAACTCGACGCGCAGGCCCGCGCGGCTTTGGCCCGCGCTGGGGCGGCGGAGGAAGTGTTCCTGCAAAGGCGCTTCGCTGCCCGGCGCAATATTTTATTAGCCTACAACCGATGGGCTTGGCGCGTGGCGTCCGATGAACTGCTGCTGCAAACCCATACCCTTATAGAAGCAATGCGAGCGTTTGCCGTTGCCGATGTACAAGTCGGCCAAATGAATACCGATGAACTGCTGAAAACG
>JBMFVX010000069.1:0-15234 GCA_049965775.1 Phycisphaerae bacterium | reverse complement strand
TAACACCTTGATTTTACAGGGTGCAAGGCCTGCGCGCAAGGCCCAAGATCACAATACCTATGAAATATCCGGGCTAATTTGTCCTGATGGGCACCCGCCAGGGCGTTGAGATTGGCCAAGGTCGCCTGACCAGGCATGGCAAAGTGAATTTGGCGTCGGGCGCCAAGCCGTAAGACAAAGCACATCAAGCCGGTAACCATCAGAAAGCTGCGGGAAAAGGTGATTTGGTCTTGGTCGCGGGTATCATCCACCTCGCGAATCCAAGTTCGAAAGTCCGGCCAGAAGTGAGCGATCGTTCGAGCCAATGCCGGGGCCAGATCTACTTCCGGCCCGCCCGTCGGCTTTGGGTACGATGGTGGGTCTGGATCAGGGCCAACTGCAGGGCGGTGATTTCCCGAACCAACTTGCGCAGCCGTCGGTGCTCCTGGATACATAAGGATACCTCCTCCTTAAGGTCCTTCGGGACGTAGACCGTCCGTGTCTTTCCCGCATGCTTGATGGTGACCTGGGATCCTCCAGCCATATTGCAGCAGAGAGTTGCCGCCAAAACAGGATGCCGCGCGACGAGTTGCTTGACGCGGGCATCGCGCATCCGACGCAGCAGGGTGGGGTGCTTGGGCAAACGCATGATTCGACTCCATCGTAAATAAGTATATCGCCTTAGTAAATATCGGCAAAAAGCACCGCGGTGCGACAAAAAAAGCCAACTGCGGCCCTATCGCCTTCCATAACACTGCCAAAATGGCATGCCTATATGGGGAGCCGCCTTAGGCCAGGTGCGACGAAAAAGCTATTCTTCAGAGCTGACTCGGTTTGGGTACCCGAATATTTGGCACCAGTGACCGCAAATTTACCGAATCTTGCGGTTGGACAGGCTTTATGCCTGCACACAGCGACCCAGCGGATGCCGACCTATTTGCCAAGCTTGAGCAGATAGCCTGGACCCCTGAGATGATTAACGATTGCGATTACTGGGGAAACCATGGCACCAGTTCCAGTCGCGAACTCGTCGCCAAGCACATCGCCCCCTGGATAAACCGCGTCTGTGGTTAAATACACATGGCCCCTTCCAGTATATGGTGTATTGTCACCCATATCCGAGGTTCTAAAGTTGTGCCAACCCAGCAGGCTTTGCCGATGTAATCCCAATTTTTCTCCGATATAAAGAGTCAACTCAACATCAACATTTGAGCAATTTCACAACAGTTCCGGCAAGATTCCACGCGACTTTGCGCCCCTCATTGCTGTACCATGGCTTATGCATGAGCTGGTATGGTTCGTTTAATGAAAGGAAACAAGCAATGCAAAAACGCAAACTTGGTAGAAGCAATCTGGAAGTCTCGGCAATTGGCCTTGGCTGCATGGGCATGAGTTTTTCCTACGGCCCACCCAAAGATGTGAAAGACATGACGGCGTTGCTGCAAGCTGGGGTAGAGCGCGGCATAACTTTTTTTGACACCGCGGAGGTCTATGGCCCGTTTACCAACGAAACATTGGTGGGCGAGGCTCTGGCCGCAGTCCGCGAAAAGGTGGTTATTGCAACCAAGTTTGGTTTTGACCTTACCGGGCCAGACCACAAACCAGGCGCTGCTGGCCCCAACAGCCGCCCCGATCAAATAAAACGTGCCGTGGAAGGCTCGCTAAAACGCCTCAAGGTTCAATACATTGACCTTTTGTATCAGCACCGTGTAGACCCGCAGGTACCCATTGAAGATGTCGCCGGAACCGTCAAAGAGTTAATTCAGCAAGGCAAGGTGAAGCACTTTGGCCTCTCAGAAGCGGGAGTAAAAACCATCCGCCGCGCCCATGCCGTGCAACCGGTCACGGCCCTGCAGAACGAATATTCTCTCTGGTGGCGGCGTCCGGAAACCGAAATAATCCCCACGCTAGAAGAACTTGGCATCGGCTTGGTTGCATACAGCCCGCTGGGCAAAGGTTACCTCACGGGTCGCATTGACCAAAACACCCAGTTTGAAAGCGGCGATTTTCGCAGCACGCTGCCGCGGTTTACGCCCGAGGCCCTCAACGCCAACCAGGCATTGATTGATTTGCTCAACGCCATAGCCACACGCTTTAGCGCCACACCGGCGCAAATAGCCCTGGCATGGTTGCTGGCGCAAAAGCCGTGGATTGTTCCGATTCTCGGCACAACAAAACTGCACCGCCTCGACGAAAACATCGGCGCGGTTGCCTTGGAACTTACGTCAAAGGATCTTGTAGAAATTGAACAGGCCGCCGCGCACATCAAGGTGCAGGGCGATCGCTACCCCGCGCGACTTGAAGCAATGACCAACCTTTAAAGGAAATTCAGTATGCGTGCAACAATTATGTACAAAGCCGGTGATGTGCGAGTTGAGAATATCCCCGACGCCTCCATCATCAATCAATCCGATGCAATCGTGCGCGTTACCCGCGCCTGCATCTGCGGCAGCGATCTATGGCCCTACAAAGATATGCCCCCAACCCCAACCGGCCGGAGAATGGGCCACGAGGCTATTGGCATTGTTGAATCCGTCGGCTCGGAGGTGCGCAAAGTAAAAAAGGGGGATTTTGTGGTGATGCCCTTCGCTTTTTCTGATGGCCAATGCCCATTTTGTAATGAAGGCTTGACAACTTCCTGTATTCACGGTGGCTTTTTTGGTTATAGCGACGGCGTGGGCGGAGCTCAAGCTGAAGCAATTCGCATCCCGCTTGCTGATGGCACCCTTTTTGTCTTGCCGGTGCGCGAAGACAACGCCTTGGTCGCTTCGCTGCTGACGCTGTCCGATGTGATGGCAACCGGCCATCATGCGGCTGTGACCGCTAAAGTCGGCCCTGAAAAAAAGGTCGCGGTTGTGGGCGACGGCGCAGTAGGCCTATGCGGGGTTATCGCCGCCAAACGTTTGGGGGCCGATCAAATTATTCTATTGGGTCGTCATCCAAACAGAATTGCGCTGGCCAAGGAGTTTGGCGCAACCGACATAGTAAGCCAGCGCGGCGACGAGGCGGTCGAGCGTGTGCTGAAGCTTTCCGGCGGCTATGGCGTTCATTGCGTGCTCGAATCCGTCGGCACCGAACAAGCCATGCTCACCGCGGTCAGCATTACACGCCCCGGCGGTGCAGTGGGCCGCGTTGGCGTTCCTCATTATCCCGCGATTCCCGCATGGGAACCAACTTTCTACAAAAACATCACCATCAGCGGCGGCCCGGCGCCCGTGCGTGCGTACATCGCTCAACTGCTGCCTGATGTTCTCGAAGGGCGCATACAACCAGGCCGGGTGTTCGATCAGGTCACCGGCTTAGACGGTGTACCAGACGGCTATCGCGCTATGGATAGACGTGAGGTCATTAAAGTCATGGTGAAGCCATGATTTACTCACGTGTTTATACAGTCGCTGTTGGCAACATTCAGCCTAAATGTTGCAATGCACTGATGTTTATAGAATGTGTTTTATCGAATAAATAAACGGCATATCGGTTTATACGGAGACTCTATCTTATGAAAAACATTGTGCTGGTTACGGGAGCCAATCGCGAGATTGGCCTGGCGATTGTTCGCCAACTTGCCGAGCTGGGTAATACCGTGTGGCTTGGGGCGCGTGACCGCAAGGCCGGTGAAGATGCTGCGGCGACACTGCGTCGCAGCGGGCTCGACGTTACTTCGATTCATATAGACTTAGCGGTTGCTGGCACAATTGATGCCGCAATCCAACACTTCGCTCAACCGGGTTGCCAGCTTAATGCGCTGGTCAATAACGCGGGAGTGTTGGACCAGCAGCCGCTGCTTGAGCTAACCGACGCGCAGATTGCCGACTCTATTGCCGTGCACCTGACGGGACCACTTCGTCTCATTCGTGGAGTGATTCCAGGAATGATCGCGCGGGGCGCTGGAAGAATTGTAAACGTATCGTCCGGCTGGGGGTCATTTTCCGAAGGCATGGGTGGCCCAGGCGCTTATGGTATAACGAAGGCGGCACTCAACGCGCTTACCGTGCGACTGGCAAAGGAGTTGCCTCCCGAGGTCAGGGTCAACGCTATGTGCCCCGGCTGGGTACGAACCCGCATGGGTGGCGAAGGGGCCACACGTAGCCCTGATCAAGGCGCTGATACCGCCGTATGGCTTGCCACTCTGCCGAACGATGGCCCTACAGGCGGCTTTTTTCGAGACCGAAAAGCTATCAAGTGGTGAGTTGAAAGCCACGTCGTCGCCACATTACGCTCATAGCCTGTGAACAACATACAAATAAGGAACATAGCCATGGAAATCAAACGCATCGGTTCACAACCATCCAACAAAGGACCTGAAGACTGGTTCACCGGT
This sequence comes from Phycisphaerae bacterium, assembly GCA_049965775.1. Taxonomy (GTDB): domain Bacteria; phylum Planctomycetota; class Phycisphaerae; order WQYP01; family WQYP01; genus JABEVB01. Next base: position 10,934 of record JBMFVX010000069.1, on the reverse strand, counting down.
ACGGTGCGCGTAGACCCTTTGTTCCAAGTGCCGGAACCGGCGCGTGTCGCGGGGGCAAGCGTTACCTTCGAGCCGAGCGCTCGCACCGCATGGCATACACACCCACTTGGCCAAACACTTATTGTCACAGCCGGCTGCGGCCGAGTGCAGCGCCAAGGCGGCCCGGTTGAACATATTTATCCCGGTGATGTCGTATGGTTTGCCCCGGGCGAAAAGCATTGGCATGGCGCGTCACCGACCACGGCAATGACGCACATCGCCATACAGGAACAACTTGATGGCAAGGTTGTTGATTGGTTTGAAAAGGTAAGCGACGAACAATACAAACAGTGATGCGACTTCCGCCCTACCTGACCGAACGAGACCGCACGAGCCGCGTTACGACAGCCAAGCCGCATCAATGCTTTGCCGCTGCAGATCGCCCGGCAGAGTAATGCCGATTGCTTTGATAACAAGACCCGTCACCAAGATAGCCGAAAGCAGCAGGGTCCATTGAGCAATTGAAGGTGTGGACGGCAGCACTGCAGAACTCTCTCCTGAGGACGGAGCGTTGTTGGCATTTGCGTTAGATTCTGAATCATCTGCGGTTGCTGCAGCAACAAACTGGCTGACGCTTGGCACATTTTCTGCCATCCACTTTGACGTTTGAGCGTTCGGCACATCGCTGCCAATCCACAAAATCGCCCCCCGATACAGCACAACAACAATTAAGATTGTGGCCGCAAGCGTTAATATACGATACGCTGCGCCAACACTCTGCAACCGTCGCAACGAGAGCCGCCGACTCTCGCGTACGCCGCTTCGTGCGGCTGCAATAGCCATTGCCGGCAAACCCTCTGGCGGCACATACTCGGAGCGAGCGGCCATGGCCGCGGCCAACAACCGATGCATGCGTTTATCGGTTGCGTCGTTCGGGTCGAACGCTTCAAAATTTTGGGCTTTGTTGGTCATCTTATTATTCCGCCTTGTGTAGCGCCCCGCATTTATGCCCAACGACATCTCCGGGGCGACATAACGTTTATGGATCCAGTAATTCAGCCAATCGGCGTCTCGCCCGAAACAGCAAAGTTTTTACGGTTCCTGCAGGGCACTGCATAACCAGTGCCACCTTTTCTACCGGCCATTGCCTCCGATAAAACAATTCCACCGCCATTGCCTGCCGCGTTTCAAGGCGAGCCACTGCCCGCCATAAACGCTCATGAACTTCGCGATCGTCCAGCGATGGTTGCACGCTTACGCTGGTTTTTGCAGGCAACTGAGCCGGAAGCTCTTCTGTTGGGTGACGACGGAGCCTTTTTCTCAACCGCACAATGCAGCGGCACGCAATGGTGTAAACCCAAGTGCTTAGCTCGCTGCGGCCATCAAACCCGGGCAACGCCCGATAAACCGCCGCAAAAACCTCTGATGCTCCATCATCAATATCCGCCCCTTTTAGCCCCAGTGATTGGCATAAACCCAGCACCAAAGCCTGATGTCGCTCTACCAGCAACGCAAACGCACCGGCATCCTGCTTGCGCAATAGTTCTACATTTGCGATGTCGCCTGCAGCGCTGGCATTGTCCTTTACCACCATTACCCTCGGCAACATCTTAGTGCCCCGCCACGGCACACTGGTTTCGCTTTAGCATAACTCTTTCGCCAGCCAAGGGCAGCCATGACGGGCATCACAACCACCCAACCCCCATTTCGTCGTGCGTACGGGTTATTTTATCTACTCGTGCGAAAACTGGCTCAAAACTTACCCCTTGCCATTACAAGCCATATTTGTAGCCGCGGGCTATCTCACCCCCCGCTTTACGTGCCACGAACGCCGCAATTACGATGTTTGTGCCCCTTGCCGACTTTATTTAGACCAAAATCTTGAAACCTCATAGCCACGCGCTCGCACTAACATAACGACCTTGGCCTCCGGTAGTTGCGGGGCTCGGCCTGCTGATTGAGCCAAAGCGGCCAACCAAACGTGGTATAAGAACCTTCTACATTATGCATGACTTTCATCATCATTTTGCTCTGCACCCACCCGATGCGTTTGGCTCGGCATTTGGTTTTGGCCTCGGCATTACCACAGCGATCCTAATCGTTGGCGGTTATCTGGTGCTTCGCTGGCAGCGCGATCGCCAGCAGTACCTGCTGGTACAGGCAGCTATAGAACGCGGTTTGAGCCGCCTGCCGGTGGCCATGCCGCTGTGGCTTGCGTCTATGCGGCAGGGAGCCATGGTGCTAGCCTTGGGCATCGGCCTCATGATCGCCGGAGTGTTTGTTCATGCCTCAGCGCATGCTCCGCCGCGAGCCAAGGCTTTCCCAACATGGATTATGCCCCCACCTCCGCCTAAAGCCCCCCAGGCTGCTTCAGGCACCGAACCCGCGCCGCCACCTGTTTCACCGACAAACGCAACACCCCAGCGTCCCATGCCGGTTAATCCCGGGGGGCCGATGATTCCTCTGCGCCGACCCGGTGGCCCTTACGCCCAACACCCGGCGGGCGCGTGGCGGCACCGCCCCAATCACTGGATGCACGGCCCACACGGTGCAATGGTATGGCATGGCGAATTGATTCCGCTGATGGATCAATGGTTCCGCGCCCAACAACAGCGGACTGCCGGCATGGTGGCCGCAGCGGTCGGAATGATCTTGGCTCTTTTGGGCCTGGTGCGCATGGGCTTTGCTTTGATCGAGAAGCGCATTGCCGCCGCCTCAACAACGCCGTGACCTGATAGGTCTGCCTTGTGTTCAGGGCAGAATAATTTAATCATTCTCTTTTTAGGAGTTGCTTATGAAAAGCCAAACTGTGTCTTCCAAGCACGCATTACGAGCCTCCTTTGCATGGCTCACGGCTCTTGCTCTGGTAGCAGCGGCTGTACCGGTAGCGCTAGCCGCCGACAACCCGCAAGCAGCCCCGGCGGCACCCACCAGCGTTATTCAAGCAGATGCCGTGACCGACGCCCCCAACCCACCGCCACCACCGCCGCCGCCGCCAGCCGATAAGCATCACGGCCCACACGCGCCATGGCACCATCCTATGATGGGAGGTTCAGGTTGCCCGTGGCATCATCACATGATGCCGGGCCGGCATGGTCCGCATGGCAGCCCCATGATGCGCGGGCACAAGCCAGGTCCAATGGGTGGGCCAATGGGCCGCGGCATGATGATGCAAATGGTGCAGATGCGAATGCAGATGATGCAACTGCAAATGCAGGTCATGGAACTGCAAATGCAAATGATGCAAATGCAGAACATGATGGGAATGCACCCGCCAATGGGCATGATGCACCATGGCTGGATGCGTCATAGATGGATGAACCATCATGACCGGGATACCTGGCATGGTCACCACGGCAAGCACGATCACGACAACGATCAAGACACCGCAGCGCCGACCGGTCATTAATTAAATTATCTCGTGTACGTAAGTAGCGGCGCCCCGAAGTCATTATGCTTCGGGGCGCTTTTTATGCTTACCAGCAGCTCGCGGTTTCGCGAGAATAAACATTATCTTGCGGATTCCGCGGCCTTTGCTTCCCAGGCAGCCATGGTTTCGCCGATCTTTTTTCGCAGCTCATCGCACTGGCGTGTGACCTCGGCAACCCGCTTGAGATCGGAGGCGATTGCGGCATCTGCAAACGATTCTTCGCGTAGTTTTAACTCGTCTTCCAAATCGTGTACGAGCTTTTCAAGTTGATCGAGCGTTAATTTTTGCAAATGCAGGGGCAACTTCCTGGCCGTCGGCTTTGCCGCAGAGTTTGTTTTGGCGGCGCTTGGCGCAGAGCCGCCGCGCTGCCGAGCGCTATTGTCATTCTCACGGCGCTGCCGCTCCTGAGCGGACGCCTTGGTCTTTTCAGCATGCTTAAAGTCAAGATATTCGCTGTACGAGCCATCAAAGAGCCGCCAAGTGGGGCCTTGGTCGCCCGGCTCGAGAACCAGCAATTGATCGCAAACACTGTCTAAAAAGTACCGATCGTGTGACACAAGGATGAGCGTCCCGTCGTAGCTGTCAAGAGCAGCCTCAACCACGCGGCAGGTGTCCATATCCAGGTGGTTTGTCGGTTCGTCCATCAGAATGGTATTGGTGGGTTTAAGCAGCAGCTTGGCCATGGCCACACGAGCCTTTTCTCCACCGGAAAGCACTCCCACCGGCTTTTCGATGTCATCACCCCTAAACTGAAACAGAGCCGCAAGGTCGCGCAGGTCCTGCTCCGATGCGGTTGGGCGGGCGGCCCGCAATTCCTGAAAAATATTCTTCTTTAAGTCCAGGTCCTGATGTTCCTGCTGGTAAAACTGCAGCGCCACCGCATGCCCCCAATGAACTGTTCCGGCATCAGGCTGCAATTTACCGGCCAAAATGTTCAGGAGGGTGCTCTTGCCGGAACCATTCGGCCCGACAATGCCGATTCGCGAACCACGAATAACATTCAACTCCAACCCGCGGAACAAATCCTTGGAGCCGAACGACTTGGCTAAGTCCTGCACCTTAAGCACCTCGTGGCCGCTATGACGCGAAATGGCTAGATTGAGAATAATATCCGCTTTTTTTCCGCGAGGCTCCGCGGCCAGCGCCGTTTCTTTCAGCCGGTTCAGGCGGGTCTTGCGCCCCCGTGCCTGCCGCGCCCGTTGCCCTGCCTGAAATCGCCGAATGTATTCTTCCTGTTTGGCGATAAACGTCTGCTGCTGGTCGAATTGGCGCTGCCGTGCGAGCATGCGCTCGGCGCGCAACACCAGGTAGTCGGAATAGTTGCCCGGATAGTGTTCTATGCGGCCCTCGCTCATTTCAATGATGTCGGTAGCGACGCTGTCCAGAAAGTAGCGGTCGTGGCTTACAATCAGCATGGCCGCATCGCTCATTTCGCAAAGCGCCTGCTCAAGCCAATCCAGCATGGGCAGGTCGAGGTGATTGGTGGGTTCATCCAGCAGCAGCAGATCAGGCCCCATCAGCAGCATTTGCGCAAGCTGCGCACGAGACTTTTGCCCGCCGGAGAGAGCCTTGATTGGCAGCAGATAATCGGATTCCTTAAATCCCAGTTGCTGCATCACCACGTCGAGCCGGCGTTCGATGTCCCAGCCGCCCATGTGTTCAAAATGATGCTGCAAATGGTCATAATCTGCGATGGCCTGATCATGCAGCGGGCCTGATGGATGCTCGGCCATGGCTGCGGCAGCCTGTTCCATTTTATGCTGCACCGCATGCAACTCGGCAAAAACCAGCGATACTTGCTGCTGCAGCGTACTTTCGGGGTCCAGTCGCGGCTGCTGCGAAACGTAGCTTAAGGTGGCCTGGCGCGATACCTGCACTTCGCCCGCATCAGCTTCCTCTACACCGGCCAGTATTTTTACCAGCGTCGTTTTGCCTGCGCCATTGGGGCCAACAAGCCCTACGCGCTGCCCCGGTTGCAAATCCAGCGTGATGCCGCGAAGAATACTTCGGCCGCTGTATGCCTTGGTGATGTCTTTAAGTTCCGCTACTGCCATGAAATCTCACTGATAAAATTATTTGAAATAACCGCCATCCGCGACGTTACGCTTCGTCGCCCTTGTCACGATTTTCCTGCTCGTGCGTTTCACGCGCGTATTCCGCTTCGTCGCGGGCATCGGCAAGTTCGCGCCGGTGCGTGGCTACAGTCGCTAAAATCAGGCCCAGCACATACAGCAAAACCAGCGGAATAAATACGCTCAAAAAGGTAAATACATCCGGCGAGGGGGCCAGCAATATGGCCGTTACCGCCAGCGTCATAATCGCAATACGCCACATTTTGCGGAATTGCGACGCTTTTACAATGCCTATTTGAGATAAAATGAGCATCACCATCGGCAATTCAAATGAAAGACCGAAGATGAGGCACATAATGACCACAAAGCTGCGATATTCCTTAAACAGCGGATACGACGCAAAAATGGAATTGGCGGGCACCGTGCTCAACGCAAGCGTCAACTGATTCACATGCAGCTTCAGTTGATGGTCCACCGCGTTGTACCACATGACCGCCGCGCCCGGCGCAAACTTCGTCGGATCCGACCGTACTATTGGTATCTGCAGAAGATGAGCCTTGTTGCCGCTTGGAAGTTTGGCAAAGTCTTGCGGGCTGGAGGTGGCAGGGTACAACCACTTTTCAACGCCATACGGCTGGGCCGAGGGTGGCGGCAACTGGGTGTTAAACTGCATGGTAAACTTGAGCAGCACCGGCAATACCAGAAAAAAGAAAAATGCCACGCCAACGGCAAACAAAAACATGCTCGGCCCCATGTATTTGTAAACGAGTTTGCGTTCCCGCGGGTACAAGCCAACCGCCACAAATCGCCATGCTTGATAAATAATCCAGGGGCTGGCCAGCACAAGCCCGGCCTGCATGCCCAGCACCATGGCCGATATGAACGATCCCAGTGGATTCTGATAAATCAGGTTGCCGGGATAGCCGGCATTGCGAAGCGCCAAAAAATACGGCTGATAAAGCATGCCTATCACGTCGTTGACGTGATAAAGACAAAATGCAATACCCACTACGCCGCCTAAAATGGCATAAATTACGCGGCGGCGCAGTTCCTCCAAGTGCTCGCCAAAGCCCATCAGCGGCATATCTTCGCCGCCGTCGGTTCCGCCTGGCTTTTCACTGAATACTCGCCGCCAAAAACTCATGTATGCTTCAACTCCAATGGTTTAATCGCCTCCACTATTCGGCGACATTTAGCCGTGCTAAGCCACCTGTACCCGGCCATCGAGCAGGCGAACCGTTCGATCTGCAAGCGCCGCAATCTGCGGATCATGCGTCACCAATATAATCGTCTGCCCTTTGTCTTTGTGCAGCCGCAGCAGAACGTCGAGAATCGTCTGGCCGGTTTTGGGATCCAGGTTGCCGGTCGGCTCATCCGCCAGCAATACCGCCGGCTCGTTAATAAGCGCCCGGGCGATCGCGACGCGCTGCCGCTCGCCGCCGGATAGCTGCCCCGGCCGATGGTGCAATCGCTCTGCAAGGCCAAACTCATCGAGCAAGGCCAATGCCTGCGGCTTCCGTGGGCGAGCCCGCACCAGCGCCATCCATGTTGGGGCCGCAACCATGGCCGGCAACATCACGTTCTCCAGCACGTTAAGCTCCGGGAGCAGATGATACAACTGAAAGACAAAACCAAATGAACGATTGCGCATGAAATGTCTCTGGCCGCTCGACATGCGGTTGAGGGCCTGGCCCTTAAAGCTCACCGTGCCGCTATCCGCCCGGTCCAGCGCGCCGGCAATGTGAAGCAGCGTGCTTTTGCCCGAACCAGAAGCCCCGGTAATCGCCACAAACTCCCCCTCCGCCACCGACAAATTTGCGCCGGAAAGCACCGCCACCACCGCCGGCCCGATTCGGTAGGTTTTATGAACATCTGTGATTTCAAGCAAACTTTGCATAGCTTTCCAATGCGGCCGGCAGCCCGGCGAACCTATTCGTAACGCAGCGCCTCCACCGGATCCTGCCGCGCTGCTTTAATAGCCGGCAACAGCGCCCCCAGCAACCCCGCAGCCATTGCAGAGAGCACAATAATCACCACCGCACTGGCTGTTACCTGATCGGGTATATGCGAAAAAATGTACACCTTGCGGTTCCAGATGGATATGCCAAACCAGCGCCACAGAATGTGATCGTGAATCCAATTGTCATGCAGCACAAACAATACGCCGCAAAGCACGCCGGGCGCCGCGCCCGCCACCGAAATAAGCAGTCCATAAAGCAGAAATATGCTCGCCACGCCCCACTCGCCGCCCCCAATGGCCTTTATGATGCCAATGTCACGTGTTTTGTCGCGCACCAGCATGTAAAAAATAAGAAAAATCACCACCACCACCACAAGACTCACCAAGCCCAACAAAAACAATATCATGTTGCGCTCGTTGTCCACAGCCTTGATGTACTGCGCCTGTTCCTGCACCCACGTTTGCGTCTGCAGCCCGGCAATCTGGGCTTCGGGGTGTTGGTGCACAAAGGCGCTTACCACACGCGCAATGGCATCCCGTGCTTGGTTTACGGCCGCAGCGCTGGCGTCATTTTTAACGCGTATCTGCAGTTCGCTGCAGCGAGCCGGCTGCACACCCCCCGCAAGCAGGTCCTGCTGCTGCATGAATGTCAGCTTTTGAAGCACCTTAAACGGAACATAAATTTGCCGCGAGTCGGCGGTAAACACGCGCGTGCGCGAATCGTCTACAATCTGAAACCGCCCGGCCTGCGGCTGCGCTACGGTCGCACGCAGCGTAATGGGCGAAACGGTCAATATCGCCGGCGTAAAACGAATGCCCGGCGGACGGTTATACTGCCCAAAGCGATTTTTCTCATACAATCCAAGGTCCACGCCGACGATGCAACCGTTCGAAGGTTCATCAGCGGCGGAGGCGTAACTCGCTGCGGCTTCTGGCGGAGGTTTGAAGCTCGGCTCGGCCGGCACCAAAGCCTTGACCAGTGCAGCACGATTTTTGTAGAAACCATTTTTAGGCAAGCCCGTAATAAACGTCAGATCGCGCTGCGCCCGGTCGAATTTGTGCAAGGCCGCCTGCCAGTCTTCGCGCCGCACCACCTGCCAGTGTCGCCGGATTGCGGCGAACCAGGCGGATGACGGAATCGGCTCCATGGCCAAGCCATCACGGAGGCGCTTTTCATTTTTCTCGGCACCGTTTAAGAATGTGACCGCTCGCTTCACGAGTTGACTCTGCCGCACCGGATAGCCCTGATCGCCGATGTCTTCAACGGCGTGCAACGGGGCTTTGTATTGCCAATACAAACCATGATCAAAGTTGGTAACCTTTGATTGGCTGTTGGGATCTATGCCGAGCACCACCACCAGTTTTGTGTATTCGTAGTCGGGCAGATTTAACAACCCAAGCGCCACAATAACCGGTGAACTTGCACGCACCTGCGGCAATGCGTCAATGCGTTTCTGTAACTGTTGATAATCGGGAAAGCCCGCCGGGCTTATGCTGCTCACCACGACATCGCCTACAAGCCCATGGCCGGCGCTGCGCACACGATTTACAAAGCCGGTCATGATGCTGTTGACAATAATCAGCATCATCACGCACAGCCATACCGCCAGCACCGGAAATATCACAATTCCCTTGCGCGTTAAATATCGAATACATAAAAAGAGTTTGTACATGAGGACGTTTGGCCCAGCCCCGCACAGGTCAACCGCCAAACAAGGCGGCCGCATCTTTGCATTATGCCCTGCGGGTGGGCGTATCCTCCTGCTCGGTTGCTGGTGCGCGACCTCCCTGCGGTCGCATCAACGGAAACAATATGACATCGCGTATGCTTGTGCGGTTCACCAGAAGCATCACAAGCCGATCTATGCCAATGCCCAATCCGCCGGCCGGCGGCATGCCCGCCTGCAAAGCGGTTATAAAATCATGATCCATTTTGGCCATGGAATCTTCAGCTTTCTGCCCGGCCAACTGCGCGGAAAACGTCGCCTCCTGTACCGCAGGGTCATTCAGTTCGGTATATGCGTTCGCAAGTTCCATACCGGCTACATACAGCTCAAAGCGTTCCGCAATGGCGGGATTTTCGGCCTTGCGCCGCGTCAGCGGGCACAGACCGGCCGGGTAATCGTAAACAAACACCGGGCGGTCATACGCAGCCAGCGCTGGCTCGGCATGCTGCTCAAACAACAGGCCCACCAGCACGTCGTGATCCATGGATAGAGCGTTTTCGACACCGAGCGATGCCGCACGGGCCAAGACTGCGGCTCGGTCGCCCATGTCAGCGCCCACATGCCGCGTAAACAACTCGCCATACGCTACACGCGCAAACGGGCGGGCATAGTTCAACATGCGATCGCCATAGGGAAGGGTGACTTCTCCACCGACCATCTTTCCGCTTTGTGCCAAGCGCTTGGCTGCCAGTTCGGCCACCAACGACTCGGTAAGTTCCATCATGCCGGCAAGGTCGCTGTATGCCTGATACAGCTCCATCATCGTAAATTCTGGATTGTGCCGGGTATCTATGCCTTCGTTGCGGAAGTTGCGATTGATTTCAAACACACGTTCCATGCCGCCCACCAACAGCCGCTTCAGGTACAACTCCGGGCTTATGCGCATAAACAGGTTCAGGTCCAGCGCATTGTGATGCGTAACAAAGGGCCTCGCCGCAGCCCCGCCGGCCACAGCCTGCATCATCGGAGTTTCAACTTCAATAAATTGCCGCTCCTGGAGAAATGTTCGAATATGCTGCACCATTTGCGAGCGAGCCAAAAACACTTCCATGGATTCAGGATTGGCAAACAAATCGAGATAACGCTGCCGATAACAAAGTTCTGTATCGGCCAAACCGTGAAATTTTTCCGGCGGTGGCAGCAGAGCCTTGGCTGCAAGTCCAAATGCATCAGCCCAGATCGTGACTTCGCCGGTTTTGGTGTGCCCCACCTTGCCCGAAAACCATGCAATATCGCCCAGTTCCAGCAGTTTTGCCTGCTCCCATCCCGCGGCAATATGCTGCTTGGCCAAGCCGATTTGTATTTTGCCTGTCCAGTCGCCAATGGTGATAAATATAAGCTTGCCAATGTCGCGCAGCAGCAAAATACGCCCCGCCACGCGGGCCTGCGGGCCGCCATCATGCGGCGTTTCAGCGGTATGCAGGCCCCGTGCCGCCGCCGCCGAGATCAGTCCATCGAGCCGTCGGCCATAGGGGTCTACGCCGGCCTGCCGCCATTTCTCCAGCCTTGCGAGCCGGTCACGGTATTGGGGATTTTCGTGATGAGTTTGGTTATCGTGCATGCAACGTCCATACGTAGTCCCATGACGCACGGTTTGGCGTCAAGCCCCGTATTGTAGCGGTCACGGCAGCAACTGAAAACCGCCCGCGATCGGCGGCAGCCCGCGGGGTGCAAGAGCGTAGATCGAGATATACCTCCCACGGCCAAAATTTGAAGGCTTTATTGCAGTGTGATGGTGAGATACTCCGATGATAGGTAATACCGGG
>JBMFVX010000068.1:0-15427 GCA_049965775.1 Phycisphaerae bacterium | reverse complement strand
CCATGACTTCCACGGCGACTGGAACTATACGATCACGCCACGTCAACCGTAGCGGTTATTTGTTTACGCGCCCTAAGTTGGCGTTCGCCGCGCTTTCGCAGGCGGTTAAGTGTTTCAAAGCGGGCGGTTTTACGCAGCCACAGCAGCAGGTGGGGTTCATCCTTAATAGTATCGCATTTTCCCAGGGCGAGTACGCAAATATCCTGAAAAATATCCTCGGCCAAGTCTGGATGGCGGGCAATGGCGTTGACATAGGCGAGAATCTTAACCCGCTCGGCCATTAATGTTCTTAGAAGCGATTCTTCTGTCATGGTATTTCCAACTTGTGCCCTGCAACGGCGCTGGGTGGCAAACCTAACTGGCATCGTACCCGATGCTCCTGGGCATCGCCTGACGGCAGCCAAAAACAGGGAGCCATCAATGGCATACGTTATCAGTCTGATAAATCTTAGCGATTAGGTAGAAATTGCGGAATGTTAATGGAGTATAGGGGCTGGTGGAGGCTCTTTTCGGCAAACGGGCCAATACCCCGGCCAGCATTGGCGGCTTGAATGGTCGTGCATAGGGTGACGTAACCTGCATACGGTCAGAATTGAAGTGTTTCCGCGGGTGCTGCGGCGCGAGGCGGGTACTGCGGCAGCGATCTCGCCGGCCGGGACGAAACACAAGTTTTGACTTGGCGGCTTAACCGCGTGGCCCGTTGTCGGGCGACGTTTTATTTTTCTGCTATGCCCGCAGGTCTATAAGCCTTTGTGGCGACTCGGCGGCGCCGGTTCGGTTGGAGATCAGCATGGCGACCATTGTCGCGGAGGTTTCGACCAGCAGGTGGTTCCAGCCGCGGTGGGGTGATGGCGGAGCGGTAAAGCCGCGGCAAAAGTCCTGCAGTGCGGTAAGGCACTGCTCGGCGGGTAATATGGGAGTTCGCGTGTCTTCTTCAATAAGTTTGCCGGAGGAATCGCAAATTCGGTAGCTGAAATCGGTCATACGCACGCTGCCGGCGCGGCTTTGCACCAGCAGTTCGCGGCGTGCGGGCGTTTCGCGGTCGCTGATGGCCAGGCCGCAGGCGCCGCCATCGGCGAAGCGCAGTGTGGCGGCCGCCGAGCCGGTGGCATCATGAAAGCGATCACCTTCGCCGACCGAGCCATCAATGCAGGCATAAACCGAAGCGGGCAACCCAAGGAGTTCAATGATGGTTCGCATGGCATCCCAGGCGAGAACGCTCATGGAACGCACGACTGATTCGGTACCCGCCTGCTGACGCGATTTAGCAATTGCGTGGTTTATGGCGAAAAAGCCAGCCGTCAGCAGCGAAACATCCAGAAAGTATTCCTGTGTTTGCAGGCATTGTTTGAATGCCCAACCCTCCAGGGCGAGCGGCCAATTCAAAAGCAGGTGGGTTTTGGGCTTGAGCACGGCGGCAATTTGCCGCGCCTCGGTCAAATTGCTGACCACCGGCCCCAGGCTCAAAATGCCGATCTGTTGCTGCAGGCATGCTTCAATAAAATCGAGGCCGAGTTCGGGCGGGCGGTCGAGTATGATGATTTGCGGAGAGTGGGTGAGCATCATACGGCGCAGGTCGTCATAGAATGGGGCATCAAAATGCTGCGCCAAATCGCGGGCTTCAGCCACGCTGCTGTGGCCGGCCGCGGTTACTTCAATCAGGCCGATGTCAGCAGCCTGGGCGATGGCGGTGAGCCAGTCCTGCTGCACGCTTTCAAGCCCGACGAGGCACGCTTTAAGGCGCATGGCGCCATCCGGCTGCGCTGCGGGGGCCGGCTCCGTTGGCATTGGTTTGGCGGTTTTTTTGCTCATGGCAATGTCCCCACTGAAGCATTTTTAGTGCACGCGCTGGCCGGGTGAAGCCGCGGCATCTACACCGAGCAGAAAGATGTCGCTTCCACCCGGGCCGGCGGCCAAAACCATGCCTTCACTGGTGCCGAACTTCATTTTTCGTGGAGCCAGGTTGGCGCAAAAAATGACCAGCCTGCCCGGCAGCGATTCGGGTTTGACGGCCTTTTTAATGCCGGCAAAGACGGTGCGCTTGCCCAGGGGGCCGGCATCAAGCTCGAGTTGGAGCATTTTATCGGTGCCGACAACATCCACCGCGCTTATAACGCGTGCGACGCGAAGGTCAATGGCGGCAAATTGCTCGATGGTGCAGGTGGGCGCGAGCGGTTCGCCGGCGGGGGTGGGCACGGGGGCGCTGAGAGCGGCGGGCGCCGGAGTCGGGGCGGCTGGCTGGAGATTTTTATTTTCTTCAATCATGGTTGCGATCCTCTTTTCATCAACACGTTGGGTTAAATGTTCAAACGGATTTATTTTATGCGATTCCATAGATTCTTCGACTGATGCCCACTGCTGCGGCGGCAGGTTCAGGCACTTTTCCACCTGCTGGGCGAACTGCGGCAGAATAGGCTTGAGGTAAACCGTGAGCATGCGGCCGGCGTCGAGCGCTGCGGTAAGCACGCCGCGGGCGGCTTCGGCGTCGGTTTTGACGAGGGTCCAGGGGGCTTGATCTTCAACAAATTTGTTGGCACGGTCAGCAAGTTGGCAAATGTGCCGCGTTGCCGCCGCGTAATCGCGCGACTCGTAATGGGCGGCGATTTTTTCCTGGGCTTGGCGAATTTCGGCGAGCATGGGCAGGGCGTCAACCACGGGCATGCCGGTTTGCCCGTCGAGCAGGCGAATAAGCATGGGCGCGCAGCGGCTGATAAGGTTGGCGAGCTTGCCCACCAGTTCGCTGTTGACGCGGGCGGTAAAGTCTTCAAAGTTGAGGTCCATATCGGCGGCGCCGGGTGTGAGCCGGGTGGCAAAATAATAGCGAAGATGCTGGGCATCCAGGTATTGGGCGAAATGGCGGGCGCTGATGAACGTTCCGCGGCTCTTGGACATTTTTTCGCCGTTGACGGTGAGGTGCCCGTGTACGCATAGCCGCGTGGGCGTGCGCAAAGCGGCTCCCATCAGCATGGCGGGCCAGAACAGGGCGTGAAAATAGACAATGTCTTTGCCGATGAAATGGTAAATCTCAAGGTCGCTGTCCTGCCAGAGGTCTTGAACGGCGGTGGCGGAGAGCTTGCTGAAGTTTGCCACAGCCGCTAGGTAGCCGACAGGCGCGTCAAGCCAGTTGTAAAAATACTTGTCCTTATGGCCGGGAATTTCAAAACCAAAAAACGGCGCATCGCGTGAAATATCCCAATCTTTAAGCTCATCGCTGAACCACTCAAGGAGTTTGTTGGCGATGGGTTCATCCACAAAGCCGCTTTTGAGCAGGTTCAGCAGGCGATCGCGGAAGTTGTTGAGTTTAAGGAAAAAATGGCGGCTGTGGCGGCGCTCCGGCTTGCTGCCGCTGACGGCGCTTCGAGGGTCAATAAGTTCTGTTGGGGAATAGTGCTTGCCGCAAACCTCGCAGGAGTCGCCGTATTGATCGGGCGATTTGCAGTTGGGGCAGGTGCCGCGGATGAACCTGTCGGGGAGAAAAATGCCCTCGACGGGGTCGAAGTATTGCTCGACATCGCGCGTGGCGATATGCCCGGCCGCCTGGAGTTTGGCGAAAATATCGCCGCATAACTCCTGATTTTCAGGCGAGTGGGTGGAGTAGTAATGGCTAAAGCCGATGTCAAAAAGAGCGAAGTCGGCGCGGTGGGCGTCGTTCATGCGGGCAATGAATTGTTCGGGGGCGAGTTTTTCCTGCCGGGCGCGGAGCATGACGGGCGTGCCATGGGCGTCGTCGCCGCACACGTAGGTTACTTTATGGCCCCGCAGCCGCTGAAAGCGCACCCAGATATCGGTTTGAATGTACTCCACGAGGTGGCCGATATGGATGTCGCCGTTGGCATAGGGCAGTGCCGAGGTGACCAGTAAATTGCGTTTGCTATACATGAAAACTCCAGCTATTCAGGGGGCGGCATTGTAACGCACAGCGTCGCTCCCGGCCACGGCTTGCCCGCGCCGGTGAATGTACCGGAGCGATTCGCTTTTCATCGGGCGTCATGGCGCTTATCATCCTCGAAGTTGAAACGCAGGCAAAGCCTGATTGCGAGAAACCGCTTGATTACCGAGTCTCAAAAATGGTTGTCGCCACCGCAGGGGCCGAAGCCTGCCATCGCCGGTAAGCCGGGGGTTGTGCCATGGCGCTGGGGTCGGTTGCTCGTGGCGTTGACGGCTGCAAGCGTGCCGCTTTTTGCACCGTTGCTGCACCTGCAGGGGGCCAGTTATGCACCCATTACGCCGACGGTGTTTCCGATTCTAAGGCCATCTACGGCTATCAATGTACCGCTTAAAGTTGCGGCCACGCATACCGCTATCTGGCAGACTCCATCGGGTACGCAGCAAATGCTGCTTACAGGCGGTGTTACGCTGTACATAGGCTATCGGCAGCTTAGTGCGGATTCGGCGGCGGTTTGGCTCAAACCCGCAACGAGCGGGGGCGAGCCGATTTTTAATGTGAGCATCTACCTCGCGGGCCATGTGCGCGTGAGCGAAGGGCTTTTGGGGCGGGCGGTAAGCGCGGCCAAAGAGCTTCTGGTAACAACGCGTGTGATTCAACAGGTTGAACTGACGGGGGCTGCCCCCGTGCCCAAAAACGAAGCCTTAGATGCAGTGGTGGTTCGCGGTGAAGCCTTGCGCAAACAAGAGCGTGAGCGACCGCGGGGCGTGGCGGCTATTCCTCGAATTGAGGTGCAGCAGACCGAAATGGCCCTTGGCGAAGGTTGGATCGCCCGCGGAGCCAACAACGTTATTGAACCGCTGCCCAAGCCGATTTTTACGCCTGGGGCGGTCGCATCCGGTTCGCCGGTGCAACACAGGCCCGGGGTGCCGCCGCCGCAGATTTTTGCCACCGGCGATAAGATTCAACTGCAAACCATCGGGCAGCAGCGCGTCACAATTGTGCAGGGCGAGTTTTTCCTCCAGCGCAAAGCCTTTCATGGCCAGAGCCTTGAACTGCGGGCCAATGATGCGGTGCTGTTCAGCCCGCTCAATTCGTCGCAGCCGGGGCCGGCAAAGGGGCAGGTACATTCGATTGCGCGGACCGTGCAGGGCGTGTATCTGCAGGGCGACGTTACCATTACCAGCGGCGATCAAACCATTCGCGCGGACCGTGTGTATTACGACTTCACCACCAATCGGGCCATTATGCTCGATGCTGTGCTAAGCACGTTTGACCTTAAGGCGAAGTCTCCGCTGTACATGCGCGCGGCAAAAATTGTGCAGATTGCCCAGGGAGACTTCCGGGCGGAGTCGGTCAAGCTGTCTACCGATGAGTTTTATCAGCCGCATTATTACATCGGCGCCGGCTCGATGCACATTCGCGATGTTTCAGCGCCGACGCCGCCGGGCGCGGCGTCGCAGGGCGCTGTTTACGACTACACCGCCCGCAACACCACCATGAATGTGGATGGCGTACCGGTATTTTACTGGCCGTATCTTGCGGGCAACACCCAGCAGAGCAACACGCCGCTGCGTTCGGCGACGGTCGGTTTTTCGGGCATTTACGGCGCTGCGGTTAAAACCGACTGGAATTTGTTTGATCTGATCGGTTACACGCCCCCCAAAAAAGTGCAGGCCGACCTCAACGCCGATTATTTCTCGAAGCGCGGGCCTGGCGGCGGCATCAACAGCAAATGGGACATTCTCAATGGCCACGGGCTGCTGCACAGCTTTATTATTGACGATCATGGCAACGACCAGCTCGGCAACGACCGCGACAACCTGCCTCTGGTGCGCAGCACGCGCGGTTACATTACCGCGCGGCACCAGCAGAAAATAAACGACCAGTGGACGGTGGCGGTGGAAGGCTCGTACATTTCAGACCCCAATTTTCTGGAGCAGTATTTTGATCCGGAGTATGAGACGTCTTCTGAGCAGCAGACATCCCTGTATGTTGAGCAGCGCCACCAGACCGAAGGCTTCACCGCGCTGGGCAAGTGGAACCTGAACAACTTTGTCGCCAATGCCGATCTTGAAGATGATGAGTACTCGGTGCAGAAAACGCCCGAAATAAAATATTGGCGTGTGGGCGACAAGCTTTTTGGCATCTTCACCTACTACAGCGACAGCCGGGGCGGTCTTGTGAATGACCGCTTCAGCCAATATACGCCCGCCGGGCGCGGCCTTCAGGATAATTTTCCGGCGATGGATCCGAACGCGACATTTGAGTCGTACTATCTTGCCCGCGGCTGGACATCCAGCAATGTGGCGCGATTCGACACGCGGCACGAACTAGACATGCCTCTGCGCATGGGGCCGCTGGAAGTTACGCCGTATGTGGTGGGCCGGGCAACCTACTGGAGCACCGACTTTCCGGTGACGGACAATCAAACCAGCGGGGGCACCACGCGGGTGTGGGGTTCGGCGGGCACGCGCGCCACTGCAACGTTCTGGCGTGTTTACAACAATGTGCACTCCAACTTTTTTGATGTGCATAAGCTGCGGCATATTGTGCAGCCGGAAGTTGACGTTTTTGTATCGGGCGCCAACGTACAGCGCGGCTATCTGCAGCCGTTTGACCGCTCCGTGGAAGGCATTACGGATGCCAGCGGTGCCCAGTTTGCCCTGCGGCAGGTGTTGCAGACCAAGCGTGGAGTACCGGGCAAGCGCAGCATTGTGGACTGGATTACGCTGAATGTTTCGGCGGATGTGTTCTGGAATAATCACAATTATGGCCCTTATTATGCGGGCAACCCCATTTATGCCGGCGGGCCTTTTGCCACCAGTGATTACGGCCAGCCGCTGATTGGTTATTACGACTTCAGCCGACCGGAGTTGAGCCAGGTTGCCGACAGCATCAATGCCAACTTTGTATGGCGGGCGGGGGCCAATGTGCGTTTTGTAGGCGACGAGAGCTACAACACAGACCTGCGGCAGCTCGAAGCGTTTGATACCGGCGTGGTGGTGGATCAGTCGCCGAATTTGAGCTACTTTTTGGGCAACCGGTATGTTCAGGCTATTGACTCGGACCAATGGACCGCGACCGTCAACTACCGCCTGACGGAAAAATATTCGTTTGCCGTTACGCAGAGCTATGACTTTGCCCTTAATCATAACATTCTCTCGGCTCTGACGATTGTTCGCAGGCTGCCGCATTTTTACAGCGGCCTGACGATGGAATACAATGCGGACCTTCGCAACACCAGCGTTGTCATAAGCCTGTGGCCCGCGGGCTTTTCCCGCTATGGCATTACCAGCCCCGCCGCGCTTGAGGCCGTGCAGCAGTAGTGACCGGCGACGACGGTTTATGGCCGGATCGCGTCGCTGCAAACAGGCAGCGGGGCAAGCTGTTACCGTTGGGTGGGTGCAGCGGCGGCAACTTGGCCGGGCGGGGGCGCCGGGCTATAATCCGCGGGTTATTTTTGGAGTAAACGCATGGCTTACACGCCGTTTAAAGCATCTGTAGTGACGCCTGAAAAAACCATTTTGGATGGTGAAATCACCATTGCGGTTTTGCCCGCCGATGATGGCTATCTCGGGGTGCTCAACCGCCATGCGCCCCTGGTGGCCAAGCTGAAGCCCGGCATCTTAAAGTTGGATGTGGTGGGCAAGGGTGAAGAGCGGTTCGTAATAAGCGGCGGCTATGCCCAGATGAAAGACAACGCCCTGGCCATTCTTACCGATGATGCACTTGCGGCATCGAATGCTACCGGCGAGCTTGCCGCCGAAGAGCTGGCCAAGGCCGAGGCTCTGCCCGACGAAACCGAATCGCAGGCACGGCGGCGGCAGACGGCCATTGCGCGGGCCGCGGCCATTCAGGCGATAGCGTCAGGCAACTGATTACCCGAAAAAGCTCTTGGCTTTTGCTTCGCTCCCACGGCGTCTTGAGTCGTGCTACAATTATAGTTGTATGGCAAAAAAGGTACCGGATGTAGATATTGCCCACCTGGGGGACGACAAAGCCCTGGCGATTGCCGCGTATGGCGAGGCCGTCGCGGCTTACCGGTATATTGTTTTGGCCGAAAAATCTGCTCAGTCACAGTTGCGGTCAAGCTTTGAGGCCATGGCCCAGGAAGAGAGCCGTCACCGCGCTATGGTGCAGGACCTGCTGCGTTCGCTTTTCGCGGATGCGTGCTTTTACCTTGATAACCGCGATAAAAGCATGGTATGCGTTGGACCGAGACTGGTGGATGCCCGCGACGAACCGCGGCTCGATGAGGCGATGAAGATCACCATCGCAAGCGAAAAGCGCACGGCGAGCTTTTATGCCCGTTATGCGCCTGCAGCCCGCCATGGTGAAGTGCGGCATTTGTTTGAAAGCCTTGCCGAACAGGCGCTGGCGCGGGTGCGGCGCCTGCGGCAGTTGTTTCATGATTCGGGCAAGCATATTGTTGAGACGTGCCCCATACAGTAAACTAAAGGGTTCTGGCGATATTCTGTATGACGGCATTGTGCCTGTCGGCTGTGCAGTTGCGACCGGCCTTGGGGCTGATGCAATGCGGTTATGCAGATGCGCTGATGTTTTGGATTGAGGTACTGTGCCGGCATTATTTTTATATGTGTTGCAAGGCCCGGATAAGGGGCGGCAGTTTGATTTTGCGTCGAACGAACCGGTTTTGCTGGGGCGGGCCAGCGAACATGTGCCCCTGACAGACCTGACGGTATCGCGTCGCCATGCGCGTCTGGAATGGTTGGAAAAGAGTTGGGTGCTGTTTGATGAGGGGGGGGCCAATGGCGTTTTTGTCAATGGCGTGCGCATCAATAAAAGCTCAAAGGTTAAGGTTGGCGATCAGATAAGGCTGGGTTCAACCTTGCTGGTGTTTGGTGCGCCAAGCCGCAGCGTAAGCCTTGCCGAGAGCGACGAGATTGCGTCGGGTGACGGGCAGAATCCGGCGGATTCGGCGATTTTGTCCACTGTGCCGAGCAATGACGATTCGGTTGTGCTCGCTGCGCCCGAGCCGTCGCAGGTGGCGATGGCGCATTTTCGGGTGTTGCTGCAGATATCCACGGCCATTGCAAGCGTGTTCGATCAGGTGCAGTTGCTCAACAAGGTGATGGACCTGGTGTTTGAACAGTTGCGGGCCGATCGTGGGTTTATCGGCTTGCTGGACGATGCCAGCGGGCAGGTGGTGCCGGTGGTGGTGCGTTACCGCAACGAAGAACAGGTCGGCAAAATTGCCGTCAGCCAAACTATCATTCGGCATGTGCTGGCCAAAAACGAAGGCGTGCTCTCAAGCAACGCCATGACCGACCAGCGCTTTCAAAAAGGCAAGTCGGTGCATAACCTGGCGATTCGCAGCGCTATATGCGTACCCATCAAGGGGCGCGAAAAGAACCTGGGCGTGCTGCATATAGATTCCAGTGTGGCCAATTATTCTTACACGCCCGATCAGCTTCGCCTGCTTACGGCCATCGGGCTGCAGACCGGCCTTGCCATCGAAATCGCCCGGCTCTATCAGGAAAGCGTGCAGCAGGAGCGCCTCGCGGCGGCGGGGCAGACGGTTGCTTCGCTCTCGCACTCCATCAAAAATATTCTGCAGGGCATGCGCGGCGGGGCCGACATCGTGGAACTTGGCATTCAGCGCAGCGACCTCAACCACATTCGCACCGGCTGGGGCGTGCTGCAGCGAAACCTGGACAAAGTACAGGCGCTTACCATGAACATGCTTGCCTACAGCAAGCCGCGAAGCCCCAACTATGAATTAACCAACCTGCCCTATCTGCTCAATGAATGTCTGGAATTGGTGCAGAGCATCGCCGCCGACAGGCATATCACGCTGCTGACCGAAATCAATAAAGATCAGCCTCCGGTGCCGGCCGACCCTGATGGGCTGCATCAGGCGGTGCTCAACCTGCTGACCAACGCCATGGACGCAGTCGAAAACGATCGCGGCGTTGTGACGCTCTCATGCGATGTCAATACCAGCGAACAGCAGGCTGTGATAGAAGTGCAGGACAATGGTATGGGCATATCGCCGGAAAATCTCAAGCGAATATTTGAGCCGTTTTACTCCACCAAAGGGCAGCGCGGCACCGGCCTAGGGCTGGCTGTAACGCGCAAAATCGTCGCCGAGCACGGCGGTAGGGTGGAGGCCAACTCCACGGTCGGCGGCGGGACGACATTCCGTATTATTCTGCCGCTCACGCACGGCAAACCAGAGGATGCCGGTGCCACGCTTGGGCCGGCTAAATAACCGCACAATTCACAAAAGATTTTAAGCAGTTCTTCGCGGTTGGGCGTTGCTTGTGGTGCAAGCTTCCCGCCTGCTGGGGTTCCGCCTTGATGAAAGGTAACCCGAGTGCAAAAGTTCACGCCGTGTCGCCCCCCCTAAGCTGCAGCCGGCGACTTGGGCGGTAGTCGGCTCGATGAAGGGCGGTATAATTCGTTCAGGTTTAGAGTACTTTTTTGAAGCTGACTGAACATGAAACATAAATTAAAAACGAATAGCGGAAAGTTTGTGAAGGTTGATGCGCCGGCCAAAGCCTGGCAGGCGCGCATTGCCGACGCCACGGACGAACTTGCGGTGCACTATGTTGAATCGCTCTCGTTTGACCGTAGACTTGCGCGGCACGACATCAACGGCTCGATTGCGCACGCGCACATGCTGGCCAAGGTTGGGCTTATTACGCCAACGGAATGTGCGGCTATTGAGCGCGGCCTTCTTGAAATACTTGCTGAAATTGAGGCCGGACGTTTCGTCTTTAACCTTGAGCAGGAAGACATTCACATGGCCGTGGAATCGGCGCTGATTGCCAGGATCGGCGAGCCGGGCAAGAAGCTCCATACCGCCCGCTCGCGCAACGATCAGGTGGCGTTGGATTTCAGGCTCTGGTGCCGCGAGACGATTGACTCGTTGGGCGGGCAAATCACCGGCCTGCAGCGGGCTTTTGTACATTTGGCGCAAAGCGAGGGCACATCGCCCATGCCGGCATTTACTCATCTGCAGCACGCGCAGCCGGTGCTCATCGGCCACGAACTGCTGGCCTATGTTGAAATGCTGGAGCGCGACAAACAGCGACTGGCCGATTGCCGCCAGCGTGTCAATATTTGCCCGCTGGGCAGCGGCGCTGTCGCCGGCAGCACCTTGCCGATTGACCGCCGGATGGTCGCTAAATCGCTGGGCTTTGCGGGCGTGAGCGATAATTCGATGGATGCAATCAGCGACCGCGACTTTGCGGCGGAACTGGCGTTTGACCTTACGCTGGTTGCGGTGCATTTATCGCGCTGGGCCGAACAGTGGATTTTGTATTCATCCACCGAGTTTGACTTTATAAAAATTGCCGACAAATACACCACCGGCAGCAGCATGATGCCGCAGAAACGCAA
This sequence comes from Phycisphaerae bacterium, assembly GCA_049965775.1. GTDB lineage: Bacteria > Planctomycetota > Phycisphaerae > WQYP01 > WQYP01 > JABEVB01. The sequence continues at coordinate 4,173 of JBMFVX010000068.1, read as the reverse complement.
CCCCGACATGCTTGAGCTTATGCGCGGCAAAGCCGGCGGCGTGCTGGGCAATCTCGTGGCTATCGTAACGATGCTCAAGGGCCAACCGCTGGCCTACAACCGCGACATGCAGGAAGACAAGCGCTGGCTCTTTGCCGCGGCCGACACGGTGGAGGCGAGCCTGGCAATTGCCGCCGGCATTGTGGGCAGCAGCCACTTTAAGCTGCAATCTCTGCAGTCGCGGTTGGCTGAGGGTTTTATGGACGCCACGGCGCTGGCCGAGTACCTGGTCGGGCGTGGAGTGCCCTTTCGCCAGGCACATCAGGTGGTTGGGCGGCTGGTGGCACAATGCGAAACCCGCGGCATCACCGAACTGTCGCAACTTGAACTTTCAGACTTTAAAACGGCTTGCGACGCCATCGAAAAGGATGTTTACGGCATTTTAGGTTCGAACTCGGTGGTCAAGCGCTACGTCAGCCATGGTGCCGGCGGAATCAAGCAACTTAAAACACAACTTGCCAAATGGCAGCGATTGCTGCGGTAGCGCTTACCAAACCGCATGCAATCTTGCGGATGGTGTCGTCCCAACGCGCCAGGCGGAAAGCTTCGTCGGGGGCCTGTGATTCTTGAGTTTTGGCGTTGGCGGTGTAGGTATCTCATTCGCAGGCGTTGGGCGGAAATCTCACTTTGCAGGTGCTCTGGCACCGGGCAATCCAAATTGCCGGTGGTACAAAAACTGTTGGCCTGATTGGGGCCTCGCGTTAACGTATTTATGAGATTTGCAGGTTACAGGCTGCTGGCTGGCATTGCAGGCCGGAGCCTCTGGAGTGCACATGCCGCGTTGTCCGAGCTGTGGAATTTTGATGACCTTGGTGGAGGAAGACGGCATTACGCGCAAGACATGCAGCAGTTGCTTTGGCGACTGGATGCGGCGCATCACTATGTTGCATGTTGTTCGCGGCCCGTTGCCAGCTGACGCGTTGCCGCAGCCTGCGGCTGCTGTGCCGGCTGATACGGGCGGCGAGGCAAACACGTCCACCCCGGGGACGGCGGCTGGCGTACCTGCGGTGCCATCGGCGCCGGCCACGCAGAGGCCTGCGGCCTCACTGGTTGACCTGGCCGTGCTTGTAAAAGAATCAAACATAGGACGACCGCTGCGCTGCCCGGAATGCCAGCAGCTTATGCGCATCGGGCGTGTGCACATGATGATTCCAGTGGATGTGCAATTCTGCGACCCGTGCCAGGGCGTTTGGCTGGATGTGGGCAAGTTGCCTCTGCTGCATCGCTTGTATTATGAACTGCTTCACAGCACCGATCCCAAAATTATAGAACTGCGTGAACGCCTGGCGCTGGCCGATCTTAAGCTTGAAATCACCAGCGAAAAACTTGACGAGGCCAAAAATCGCTTCGCCAACAGCTTTGGCCTGGGGGTGGGCCCGGGCGGTAATATTACCGCTTTAAATGTTTCGTCTACTTTGGATGAGGTGCTGTCATTTTTAAGATTGTGAACCGTCGGTTGGCGCATCCAGGAGCTTCTTTTTATGCAGGAGAATATCGCCAGCGCTTAGACCCGCAAAGCGGGTCGGGCAATAAAGTCATCGCCAGCATCTTCGGGCGCGAGACCTGAGCTGGCCAATATTCTCGTGCGGTTTGGGTTTAAGGATCGGCCGGGGTGTAAGTGTGCACTGCATGCCGAAATGATGGACCGGTGGGGCACGGTCGCTGTGATGCCGCGAAGGGGAACTGGAGCAACAGATGGTGAGTTTCTCGGCAAAATAATCCCAACGCATCGGGATTACTGGCGTGCAATGCGGGGGCTCAGAGGTTGCGTATGCCGAGAATGTGGGCAGGTGATGGAAATTGTCGGATCAGCTAAGCCAGTACGCCGCCGGTTGAGATAAAAATTCGTCAAGCGGGATGCCATCACCTCCCACGAGCAACATGCGTTGCGGTGCGAAATGCCGGGCGAAGGCCGCCATGCCGGGAATCGCTGAGCGGCGGCCGCCGGTTTTTACCTCGATGGCCGCGATGGTATTGCCGCGCTTCAAAACGTAATCTACTTCCTGGTTTCGTTCTCGCCAGTAGGTGACGCTGACGTCGGTGCCGAGGCTTGAATTAAGCAAATGGGCCCCGACGGCAGATTCGACGAGGCGTCCCCAGTAATCCCGGTCGAGTTGCGCCTCGGTTAAATTTCTTTGATTCAGTGTGCTGATCAATGCGGTGTTAAGGGCCTGAAGTTTGGGGCTTGAGCCTCGTTGCCGCTGTGGGCTGGTCGAATATTTAGCCAGGCCCGCGAGCATTCCCGCGCCCTGCAGCAAGTTAAGGTAGTGCGCGAGTGTTGTGGTGTTGCCGACATCGGTGAGTTGGCCAATCATTTTCTGGTAGGAGAGGATTTGGCTTGAGTAAGTGCAGCCGAGGATGAACATGTTGCGAAGCAGGGCGGGCTTATCCACCCGGTTCAAGGCCAGGATATCGCGGGAGATTGTTGTTTCAATGAGCGAGTCGAGAATGTAACGCCGCCAGCGTTCGGGCTGTTGGATCAAGTCAGCGGCGCCGGGGTATGCTCCGTAGAAGATATGCTGTTCCAGACTGAACCCGAAGGCTTCGCGCATTTCGGCGAATGACCAGTGCGGCACGGCCAGCACCTCAAAACGTCCGGCGAGACTTTCGGTCAAGCCGCTCTGAATGAGCAGCGGCGCCGAGCCGAGCAGTACCACCTTAACTTGCACGCCGGAGAGCGTGTCTGCATCCCAGAGCGCCTTGACTGCGTGTGGCCAATGGGCGACTTTTTGAATTTCGTCCAATACCAGCAAGGCGTTCGACTGCCCGTTGCGAGCCTTGAGTCGGGCGATTTCCCATTGTTGGGCCAGCCAGGTGCGATCTCCGGCGGGGTTCGGCTCGTCAGCCGAAGCGTAATGGGTGGGCATTGGTAGCGCGGCCATTACTTGCCGCGCGAGAGTGGTCTTACCGACCTGTCGCGGCCCAGTCAATACCTGCATGAAGCGACGTTTTTCTCGCAGGCGGTCCAATAATTCATTATATATCTTATGTCGTATCATACAAATTACTCAATATGGTGAGTAATTTTACTCAATATATCATGTAAAGCAAATGATCTACACGTTGCTGAATAGAGCGTAATGCCCTTGCCGCGGCACAATTATGGTGACAGGCCCAGTCGGAGGAGTTTAGCCTACTTGTTTAGGAATGAACGGGGTCGGAATCCGGCGAGCGGAGCGGGCCATGATTGCGTGCCTCCAAAGTTCGATTATATATTTGCGCCGTATCTCATAAAATTGTAGGATGAGTCCGCGAAAACGGCCAACTGCTTTTTGGGAATGTGACAATTTGACCAGCCGCATTTGTTAGTTTAAAAAGCTACCGCGAAACAGAAGTATTTCTGGCAGGATTAAAGATGCCGCTTATGCGCAGTTATGCTCGCAAGACCCAGCTCGCGCCCAAACGTCGGCCAACAGCGAAGATGGTTGTGGACTCTGCCGGGCCGGGTACGGAGTTGGCTAAAATTCTCGCGCGTTTTGGGTTTAAGGATCGGCCCAGCTGTAAGTGTGCGCTGCATGCCGAGATGATGGACCGTTGGGGCTGCGAGCAGTGCCTGCGCCGACTCAATGAAATCACCGCCTGGCTGCAGCACGAAGCCCATGCCCGCGGGTTGCCCTTTTCGGCAGTGCTGGCCAGGCAGCTTATTAAACGGGCCATCGCCAAGGCGAAACGCAAAGCTTCGTGAAGGCTCAATGCCGTCTCGTCTGTTTAATTGATGCCACGATTCAAACAAATAGTGGCGGCAGCGCTGGTGCTTGGACGTCTTTTAATACCATGAAAATCCACCATTGGCTGGGGGATTTTCATGGCGTGATTTACGCGGATTCGCGGGGCACAATCCTCTGGCGAACAAGGTTGACCTGGTTCACCCAGCCGATAGGCGATGCGGATCAAAAGCGTTGGAACCAACGAACGGGCGCTTTGGATGGCCCCGCGTTTATTCCGCATAAACCATCTTTTGGCGTCAAGCAACACTCGGACGGCCGGCGAAGCTGATGTTGGTAAAATAAGATTTTGTTTGCCTATCAAAGTTGTTATTATCCTTGGGCTGCATGATCTAAGGGCGCGTAAACAAATAACCGCTACGGTTGACGTGGCGTGATCGTATAGTTCCAGTCGCCGTGGAAGTCATGG
>JBMFVX010000067.1:0-15574 GCA_049965775.1 Phycisphaerae bacterium | reverse complement strand
GGCGGTGAACCGCCGCAACCGGGCGACGAGCTTCGCGCCAAACCCGTACGAGCGAGCCGCAGACGAAGCCCACGGTGATTCGCATCGCAGCCGCGCCGAGAAAATATAAAGCTAAGCGGTAGATCGCGTTTCTTATAAAAACAGGCTGTTACAGGTGAGCGAAGCGGCGCATTTATTGCCGCCACAGCACGCTTGCCGCTCCGGTGCCACCGCCATGTACCGAAACGGGTAAGCAGCGCAAAGCCCCATCGCATTTGGTTGCAGAACCTTGTTTTTAATGAGCAGTGCGGCAGCACTATTAGCCATGCGTCCGCCCTTACGGCTAGCCGCCTCGTTGCAGCTTTTTTAATTGCCGCTCGCCGCCGTGGTTTGGGGCGCCTGGAGATTTTTTAACAGTTCGTTTGTGCTGTTGGTGAGTTTGGCGTAATACCAGCCCGCAACGGCCCGAAAGCCGCGGCTGCGGGTAAGCTCAAACATCACGGCATGCGCCAGTTGCGGCAGCACACGCGCATGGCCTTCACGCGCCAACAGCAGGGCCGCATAGTCGCTTACGCGATGGCGCCGATGCTTGAGCGCATGCCACAGCGGCAGCAACAGAGGCGAAAAGTCACGTTCGTTGCTGCGCACCATACCGGCGAGCACCGCCTCCACGGCGCTGCCACGGGGCATCTGCAGCAGGTCCCCAAGCAGTTTCCGGGCCGCAGGTTTTTTAGATTTTGCAAGATATTCGGCTGCCAGCACGGCGCGGGCGTAATCGAGGTCGCGTTGGTCATCGGCGACAATGCCCAGCCTGATGATGCGCTTAAGGTATTCGAGCCGATGCGGCGTGCCCGGCTCTTTGGCATATTCCAACAGCCAATTAAGAAAGATTGGCTGGCCTTGCTCAACCAGCGCAACAAGTGCGGTGTGCGGGTCGCCGCCGCCGGCGGCTTCTTGCGCGGCCTTTGCGAGGTCGGCCAGCAGCGGCGAGCTGGTTTTTGCCAGCGGCTTTACATCTGCGGCCGTCAAATAGTTACCAAACTCTATCGCAAGAAAAGCCAGTTCAATACGGTTGATAACTCCACTGGCATGGGCAATGGCGGCGACCAAATCGCCTGCGCCGTGCTTGTCATTTAAGGCCAGCAGCGTGGTGATGGCGGCGCGCTGTATGCGCGCGTCCGAGGCCTTGGACTGAGCCATTTGCTCAACCCAAGGCAGTGCGGCAGTGATCTTTTGCGCCCGAACGCGCGCCAGCAACAACAATTTAGAATTAACCAGACGCGGCGATTCGTCGGTGACCAGTTTGGCGAGCACGGCCAAGCCGCGCTTGTGCAGAGCCGCGTCGGGCGTGCGCAGCAGCGTCATGGCGGCGTAATAACGCACCGCCGGTTGATCGGCTGCAAGCAGTTCGGTTGCAACTTTTTGGCCGATTTTATTGTGCTGATCCACCAGCACCGATGCGGCCATAAGCCTTTGGGCCGGCTGCACTGCGCTGTCGGCAATGGCCGCAAGCTGCCGGCTCGAAAGTGTGCCGGTTTCAATAAGCTCCGCGATGGTGGGCGTGATGAGGCTTGGGTCCGCATTGCCGAGCAAGTTGGGGATGTTGATGGTTTTGGGATCGCGTGTGACGTAATTGGCGTACACCATGCCCAGAAGCTGCAGTGCCGGCGAGCTGGATTTTTGTACCTGGGCAAATAGCGGCAGCAGGGCCGGGTCGCGCGTGGAGCGTAAGTCGGTGAGGATGCTTTCTCCACGCGAGGTGGCGGCAAGGCCGGCGGCAAAGAGCCTGCGGGCCGCCTTGAGAACCAGCGGGTCGGCCGCAGGAGCCGGCTTGGTGGCCGAGGCCCCAGCCGAGGGCGTGGTTTTTACCGCGGTTACGGGCGCAGCGCCTGCGGCTGAGGCGGTGTCTGGGGGCGCCGCGGCAAGCAGCGCCGCAAGCAGCAGAGGTGTTGCAAAGCCTAAGGCCAAAGTACGCTTTTTAATGGGTTGGTCCTCCAAAATCAGGCAGCCCGCCGTCCAACGCCGCGAAGGCCAGCGGGCCATAACACTATAACCGGGCCTTGTGGCCGGGGCGCGGGCAAGCGCCCAGCCGCTACGCCGCTGGCTTGGGCCGCAAAGCCCAGTGGTGCCCGGCGACCAGCAGAGCCGAAACAATGGCCGCGAGCAGCACCATACCCCACTGCACCGATGGCACCGGCACCGCTGAGGCGCGCCAAGCCGCCCAAAGCGGAGCGGCCCACGCCCAGGGGAGCACCCTGCCCACCTGCATAGCCTGCACATAAACCGCCGCCGGCGAGAGAATGGTCCAACCGATCAGCAAACCCGCCAGCAGCCTGCGCCATCTCTGCGACCCTGCAGCCGCGACACCGGCAGCAAGCGCAAAAACCGTTGTCAACGCTATCTGCAAACCAGCTGCAGCAAAAATGGCCGCGGCCGCCACCCCCGCCATGAAGCCGGCGATGATCAGCGCCGGCAGGGCCGCCAGCAGCATGTTTACCGCGGCAAAAAGGCTTGGCCGCAGGTGCCTGTGCTGGCGCGAAGCGATGTGGCACGGCAGTAGAGCGCAGCCGGTAAAGGCTACCGCCACATTTACATAGGGCCACGCGGCCTGCCACCATCGAAAGTCGCCTCCAGGCCCCCAGTGCAAACCGGCAGCCGCGGCAAGCAGTGCCAAGCCGCTGCCGCAAATACCATACACGGCAGGCCAGTTGGAAACACTCTGATAAGCCTGAGGTTGGGTTGTCGGTTGCACGGCCATGGAAAGATTCTACTGCAAGCGGCCAAAATTTGAGGCAAAATTGAACGTCGCCCAGCAACGAGCCACGCGGTTAAGCCGCGTGGTTCACCCGGCCAGCGGCAGCGCTGCCGGGGTGCCCGGGGTGGTGGTGAAGCCCCGGTACACATCCTCGCGGCTAACGTGCGGCGAAAAGAGCGGGCAGTTGCGCTTAAATAATATGCTCGCGGCGCAGCCAGGCGATAAAACTCTGCAAACCTTCGGGCGCCAACACTTTTGGGTGGTAGCCCAGTTCGGTACTGGCTTTGGTGATGTCGGCAAACGTGATGGGGGGTTCAGAGGCGGGTGCGGGCACGTTTTTAAAGCGGGCCGGCTTGCCCAGCAATTGTTCCAGCGTTTTGACAAAATCAATATTGGCCACCGGGTTGCCGCAGCCAAGGTTATAAATTTGAAAGCCGTTGGGTTTGGCCAAAGCGGCGATAAAGCCGGCCAGCAGGTCGTCTATGTAGGTCCAGTCGCGTTTGAGGTTACCGGCGTCGTAAAGCGTAAGTTCACGGCCGGCGAGAATATCGAGCGTCCACTGCCAGGGCATCATGTCGGGTCGGCCGTGCGGGCCGTAGACGTTAAAAAATCGCAGGACGGTTACGGGCATATTCCAGAGATGTGCAAAGCTGTGGCCCATGAGTTCCATGGAGCGTTTGCTGGCCGGGTAGGCGGCCAGGGGCATATCGGCGGCGGCGGTTTCCTTAAAAGGCACGGGCGTGGAGCGGCCATACACCGAGCCGGTGGAGGCGAGCAGGCAATGCGGCGCTCCGTGCAGGCGGGCGGCCTCAAGCACATTGATGCTGCCCTGCACGTTGACCGAGCCGTACAAGAGTGGATGGGCCACGCTGTAGCGCACGGAGGCCATGGCAGCAATGTGGGCGACAGCGTCAAAACGGTGCTGGTCGAAAAGGGCGGTCAGGCCTTCGTAATTGCAGATATCCATCTGCACGAACGAAAAGCCGGGTGTTCCCGTGAGGTCCAAGAGATTGCGCCGCTTGTGCTCGAGCGGGTAATAATCATTAAGGTTGTCTATGCCTACAACCTGCTCGCCGCGTGTCAAGAGGGCCTTGGCCAGACGCGAGGCGATAAATCCAGCACAACCGGTAATAAAAACTCGCACACAAATCTCCTGGTGTATCAACGGGCGGGCCGCAGCATAACCGGCCCACGCCGCCCAAAGCGCTAAGTATAGAGTTACCGGCAACACCCGTCGAGAAGCAGGATGCTGCTGTACTGTACGAACAGTAGAACCGGTGGGTAATAGTGTAAGGGCCGCTTGGCAACCATGATCTTCCGCAGAGAACCAGAGCTACCAGCGCGGTCTGTGGGCCGCAAGACGGGAGTTGTGGGTTTGGGGTGCCAAGCGGCTTGTTTCTTATCGAAAAAACAAAATGGTACAATTGGGCATCGTGGACTCAGCTTTCAGAGCCAGCTCGATCCTTTGCCGTGCCTACGCGGTATTTCAGTCTCATCGCAATACGAGTCATTGCTCGGATAGGCTTCCGGTAATAGAATTAAATGCGTTTGAGTCCGATTCGCTCGAGGTCTGACGAGTTGCAAGGCCGTAAATGGTTTTAAAGAAAGGACGATCAGCGATGGATAACCAGCACGATGCACAAGAATCTCGCCGCGTGTTTCTTAAAGCCGGCGTCGGCGCGCTGGGTGCGTTAACGTTAAGCCAGGTACCGTCCGAAAGCATGGCGGCGGCTCCGGGCCAGTCGCCGCACCGACCCAATTTTGTATTCTTTCTTGGTGAAGGTGTGCGTTGGGATGAATACAGTTGCATGGGCAATGCAATTATCCGCACACCGCATATGGACCGTATTGCGCGTGAGGGCATGATCTTCCGCAATGCGTTTGTGGTCAATGCGCTGTGTGCGCCTTCGCGGGCGATTATTCTTACAGGACTTTACTCCCACACCACCGGCGTGCTGGATAACTCGCAAACTACCGGCGAACTGAGTCTTCCCGGGCAGGTTATTCCCAAGGATATTCCCCTGCTTTCGGACATGCTGCGGAAGGCTGGCTACGAAGTGGCGATGTTCGGTCGAGCCAACGTGGATGTCGAAGATCGTTATTGGGATTATTACTTCGGATTCAGAGGCTGGATCTGGGATTATAACAAGCCCATTCTGCGGGAATGTGTTGCCGGACAATGGTCGGCTCCCCGGCAGTACGACGGCTACGTTGATGATCTTGTAACAACCCGGGCCGTAGAGTGGATTGAGAAGAAGCACGAAAAACCATACTGTGCTTTTGTCTGGTTTAATGCTCCGCATGCGCCATTCTACCGCCCACGGCGCCTTCTGGATTTGTACAATGGTGTGAAGATTCCCACGCCATCAACATTCAATGACGACCTGAAGCAACCTCCATATCCCGGAAAACCCCGTGATTGTGCCATCTCCCTGGCCCGCAACAAAATAGGCACCACTGTGAACGGCTACGTTGATCCGCGGACGTTGGAGGAACTGGTAAAAAATCATTACGCCGGCGTCGTGGATAACGATGATAATGTCGGTCGCGTAGTCAGTGCGCTGGAAAAAACCGGTACGCTCGATGATACGGCCATTATTATCAGTTCTGATCATGGGTTTTTCCTCGGTGAGTGGCGCATGTACGACAAGCGCTTCATGTATGAGCCTTCGATTCGCGTTGCGCTGATGGTGCGTTATCCCCGTATGGTGAAGGCCGGAAGCGTTTGTGAGCACATGGCGCTTAACATTGATTTCGTGCCGACCATTCTGGAATTGGCGGGAGTTGCTGTACCATCGGCCGTGCAGGGTAGAAGTCTTGTGCCGTTGCTGCAAGGCGAGTCCCCCGGCGATTGGCGAAAAGACTGGCTGTACGAATATTATGAATATCCATGGGACGAGCACGTGCGGCCGCATCGCGGCGTTCGCACCGAACGTTATAAGTTAATTCATTTTTACGCTATGCCGCAATATCCGGACTTCCAGGATCAGTTCGAGCTTTATGACTTACAGGAAGATCCCGGAGAACTTCATAACCTGTATGGCAAGCCGCGTTATCATGCGCTGGCTCAACAACTGAAGCAACGGATTGATGAATTGCGCAGGCAAACGCATGACCATACCAACGACGCGGCGACTTAGCAGAATAGGTGTAATGTCTTTACGACAAAGCAGTGAAGGCGCGAATATCTTTCGTATACGTGTACCTGCAGCAGCGCCGCTTGGCGGTCGTTGGAGCGGCCGCGCGGGTGACCGGTTTAGGGGTGGGGTGTTATTGCCGCCAGAGCGGGTCGTCGGGTTCGATGGGAACGATGGAGCGGATGGCGACATCGCTGATGATGGGCAGTGTGAGGTTATGGACGGCATTGGTTTCCATCATGCCGCGGCCTACGAATTGCCGCTTGCCCGGCAGTCGCATCTGCATCGCGCAGCTTGTTCGCACGGAAAAAGGTGTAGTTTCCATCACGTGGCGGTGCGTTAATAGAAGTTCGACGGTATTGCCGCGGGTGTCGCTGCCGTGCATTGTCATCTGGCACGGGTATCGCACGAGCGACTTGGTGAGCCGCGTCTGACGAATTTCAGTGCGGGGATGATCTAAAATAATAGGCTCGGCGCCTTTTTGAAAAATCAATATTTTATCGCAGGCGGCGGCGCCCGCTTCAAGGCCGGAGGCGACATTCCAGACGACGGCCCAATCGTCGCCCAGCGCGCGGCCGCGGGTGAAGCGCTTCATGCCCCGGCCGATGCCCGATCCGCCGACATGATGGTCGTGAAAGCCCAGGGTATTGATCGGAAAGTCGAGCAGCATGAGATTTTCGCGCATGTCAAGATGCTGTACGCGGCCGGTTACAGCGCCATGCGGCGCGGCGACGATCCATTCGTGATGGGCGCCATCGGCGCCATCGGGTCGAAAAGCGCCCGAATGCTGCACGGTGGGAAAGCTGGGCACAAAGGTTAAGTCCGCAATGAGCGATTGGTCGCGGCGATGCCGCGGCCCTGCGAGTGTAATGTGCGATGGATATCCGCGCACCGAAATGCCGAAGCTGCCGTCCTGCCGCAGCGTGACGCGATTAGGCCCGACCTGAAACTCGGGCCAGTCGGTACAGCCTTTAAATGAGCCTGGGGGATACATATTAAAAAACCGGGCGGCACAGCGACCGCCCTGAAATACGGCCACATAAGCGGCGGGATAAAACGTCGGCAGCACCTGGCCGCGGATGCCGCTTAAATCGCGTTTGTGCATGCGCCAATGGAAGCGGCGAATTTCAGAGAGATATTTAGAATGAAAACAAAAGCCATCGTAAAGAGCTATCACAACGCCGTTGCCGGCGGCATCAATGGCATCGAAGTGCCACCATTCGTAGGCACCAGGCGTGCGCTGCTGTCGCCAGCCATCGGCCGCCCAGCGTGTGAGGGCTTCGGGCGCTGTGAGGCCGGCGATTCCGGCTCTGCTGGAGGCGGAGGCTCCGGCTACGGCGGAGTCATCGGGTGATGGCGTCCGCGAGGCAACGTAGGGATAAGAGGGTGTAGGCCCTGTCATAATCACGACCGCTAACAAAACAACAAACATTGGTGGCCAGAATCAAAAAGAATCTGATGACCACCGAGGTGTGCCGGCCGCAGCCCGGCCTGCAGGCAATTTATCGGCATAATGTCGAGGGCGGGTTTAGGGTTCTCGCCCATGTGCCGCGTATCGTCAACCGCATAAAGCGTTGCAGGCGCCACCAGCATCATTACACCACCACCGCTGCGACGGAAAGCCCGGCGTTCTGCGGAAAACAAAAAGGCCTCTTGCGCCCCAGGCCATGCAGAAACGCCCTTATAGCACTCATTACTATAGACAATCGGGCGGGCAAAGGCCAGTAGATAAACTATGAAATTCAATTTGGGGCGTTATTATCGGAAATAGCGGCGGTTGGCGGGTGGCTTAAAAACCGTTGGAAAGCTCGGCCTCGGCGCCCAGAGTGGCGATATCCCGGGGGCTGCAATCGGCATATTGCCGGGCGATATCGGAAATAGAGGGTTGAACATCGCAGAGAAGTTGACGTCCGATAGCATCGTCGAAGCCGGCGGCGACGACGGCTGTGTTGATAATTCCACGCGCGGCCTGCAAAAGACATGCGGCGACGGCACGCACGGGGTTGGCGGTGGTTTCGCTCACGAGCGAGCCGAACGCGACGGCATGATGCAGGTCAACAGCATCTGCCATGGGATCAAACTGATGATGTACGGCGCGGGTCCATTCCCAGCGGCGCGAAAGCTCCCAGAGTCGCCGACCTGTATTTAACGAGGCAAGGCGCATCGCCGGCGGGCTGGCAGCCGAGAGGGTTTGACACAACTCGTCGAGGCTTTGAAACTCGCTGCTGCGTGCGGCGCGAAAGGCGCAGCCGGCGGCAATGCCATCGCATGGGCCGATGAACAGCGCAAGCAAGCGCTGGGCCAGGTTGAGCACATCGGTCGGGCGGCTCAGGGCGCCGCAGGCGGCGCGGCGCTCTATGCCGAAGCAAAACGGATAACCCTCGCCTGCCGATGGAGCATCCACAAGTTGAATTAAACCGAGTACGTTCACCGCACATACTCCGAATAGCCGCCTCACCTATTATGATTTTATCGGCTGGGGTCATGCAAGCACTAAAGTGATACGATCCGGGGGCGGCCCGAGCGTTAGCCGATTTCTGTAATATCGGGGTCGCCCAAGGTGCGCATTGATCCGTGTCGGATGTGAAGTATTCGGACGCACCGCTCATCCACGAGAAAAATAATACGGTATTTTCCGTAGATGAGCTGGCGAAAAGGCTCATCGGAAAACCTTCGCTCGGGTGCGGGTGGGCAGCGGTTTGGAATATGCGTGAGCATATCGAGCTTTTTGATGAGGTTATTGTACCACTGGTCTGCCTTTGGCTTTGATTCCACGGCGATCCAGCGGTAGGCCTCTTCAAGCTCTCTAGCCGCGGCGGGATGCAGCACCAACTTGTACTTCATTTGGGGGTGCCAATACGGTATTTGAGTCGCATCGCGTTGTTCCAATCATCGAAGGAGATGCTATTAGAGCCGCGCGAGGCGCGAAGCCTTCTCTTGAGAACAGCAGCCGATTGAACCAGGCGCGCCCGGCGGATGAGCCTCTGATATGCCGCCGCGTCTTGGATGATTAATTTGGTTTTTCCGTCCACCATCAAAACGGCGGGTTGCCCGGTTTTTGCCAGCTGCCTTGCATATTGTTTGGATTGGCGGCTGAAGTCGTTAAATGAACCTATCTGTAATAGTTGGGGCATCGCGGGCCTCCTTATGTGCGGTGCGTTTCTGTCGAGAGTTGGATTATACCCGATTTCAGAATCGGGGGAAAAGATACGGCGGATCGGGCGTCGAGACAATGCGGCAGCGCTTTACCTGGTCAGGTAGCTTGGTCGCGCAGTTTAAGTTCGAGCGATGCCGAGTTCATGCAGTAGCGCAGGCCGGTGGGCTTTGGGCCGTCGCTGAATACGTGACCGAGGTGTGCCCCGCAGCGGGCACACTGCACTTCAGTACGAACCATGCCGTAGGAGGTGTCGGAATGTTCGCGCACGGCCGTAGCCTGCAGGGGCTGCCAAAAGCTGGGCCAGCCAGTGCCGGAGTCAAACTTGGTATCAGAACTGAAAAGTTCCTGGCCGCAGCATGCGCAGCAATAGGTACCGGGGGTTTTGGTGTTCCAGTATTTGCCGGTAAAGGCCTGCTCGGTGCCGGCCTGCCGCGCGATGCGGTATTGATCGGGCGTGAGGATGGCCTTCCACTCGTCGTCGCTTTTGCTTTGCCAATGTGCGGTCCCGCAGGCTGCGGGCTGATTGATGCCGCAGCTTGTGTTTGCAGGGTTGCCGGCCGTTGTATTGCTTTTGGGGTTAAACACAGTGTGCTCCTTTGGTGGTAGGTAACAAAATAAAATAACGGCGGCAGGCCGATGTCGCGGCAGCGCTGCCACCGGCCGGAGCGCCTATCGCTGCGGCGGTTACCGCTTCTTGCCATTTCCAATGTGGCAAGTGTAGTTCACGCCCTTTTTTTCAAAGTAGCGCTGATGGTATTCTTCTGCGCGGTAAAAGGTGTCGGCCGGCTCGACCGCCGTCACAATCGGGCCGACGTACTGGCCGCTGTTATTGCGGCGTAAAATCTCGGCTTCGGCCTGCTCGCGTTGGCTTTGAGAGTGATAAAACACCACGCTGCGGTATTGTTTGCCGATGTCGGGTCCCTGGCGGTCTATGGTTGTCGGGTCGTGGCCTTCGAAAAAGACTTCGAGCAGTTGCGCATAAGTAACCCGGGCGGGGTCGAAGCGCACCTGCACCACTTCGGCGTGGCCGGTTTCATCGGTGCAAACATCTTGGTAGGTCGGGTTTCGGGTGCTGCCGCCCTCATAGCCAACGGCAACGTCCAAAACGCCGGGCACGCGCCGAAAGGCAGCCTCCACGCCCCAAAAGCAGCCTGCGCCAAAATCTGCAAGTTCAGTCTTCATGCAAAACTCCGTTTAAGTTGTGCGGCTCGCGGCTTGTACCAGGCCGCTGGGCGACTCTGGTAGTACGGCCGGGCTGCGGCCGTGGATGAATCAGCCGGTATCTTCGGAACGTCCAAAGAGCAGGTCCATCATAGGCTGATCGCTGCGGTTAAAGAATACATAAACATGGTCGCCCGGCTGAAATACCGTTTCGCCGCGCGGGGCGAGCAGGTCGTCGTTACGCACAATGAGCATGACGGCGGCAGCCTGCGGAAACTCGATGTCGCGGAGGCGGGCGCCGCATACGGCGACCGAGGGTTCAATCAGGAAAGATTTTACTTCGCCCGAGAGCGGCCGCGGCGAATTAATTTCGAGGACGGCATCGGGTGCGGGTTTTTCGTCGGCGACAAATCCCATGCGGCGCGTAACCCAGCGGATGGTTGCCCCCGGGAACAGGGTGTTGACCACCACCACAAAAAACACAATGTTGAAGATGCGCTGCGCACCGGGCAGATGCGCCATCACGGGAAACGTTGCGAGAATAACAGGTACCGCGCCGCGCAAGCCAACCCAGCCGATAAAGGTGGTTTCTTTCGTTGAGTAACCGAGAGGCAGCAGGCAGGCGGCAACCGCCAGGGGCCGTGCCGCAACGGCCAGCAGCACCGCCAGCGCGACGCCGATGCCGGCGACCTGCAGGAGTTCGCTTGGGCGGACCATAAGGCCCAGCATTAAAAACATACCGATTTGCCCGAGCCAGCCGAGAGCGGCGTGTACGCGGGCCAAGCCGTTTTTGAACGGCAGCGATTGCGCATCCATCATCAGGCCGGTCATGTAAACGGCCAAAAAGCCGCTGCCGCCGGCAAGCGTGGCAGCCCCGAACGA
Source organism: Phycisphaerae bacterium (assembly GCA_049965775.1). Classification (GTDB taxonomy): domain Bacteria; phylum Planctomycetota; class Phycisphaerae; order WQYP01; family WQYP01; genus JABEVB01. The sequence continues at coordinate 4,503 of JBMFVX010000067.1, read as the reverse complement.
AGCAAAGGCGGCGGCCAGCGTGAATGCCGGGAGTAAACCAGTGGAAGCAAGCCGCAGGCGGCGTAACGCGGTGCGCGCCGCAACGCCCAGGGCGGCTCCGACGACGCTGCCGATTAAAAGCTGCAACGGGACATCGGCAAATAGTTTCCACCAGATGGGATGATGATGTTCGAGCACGGCAACCACTGACGTGGTAAGAATAACCGCCATGGGGTCGTTAAGGCACGATTCGAGTTCAATAAGGCGGCTCATGCGCGGCTCAAGGCGCAGGCTTCCGCCGCGGAGCACAGCAAAGACGGCCGCGGTATCGGTGGAAGAAACCACAGCGCCGATGAGGAGCGATTCGCTTAAGTCCAAGCCGAATAGGTGGGCCAGCGCGGCGACAATGCCGGCGGTAAGCGCGACGCCGACGGTGGCCAATAGAGCGGCTGGGGCGAGGCTGCTGCGCAGCGTGCCGGGGGAAGTGTTAAAGCCGCCCTCAAATAGAATTAAGATTAGCGCCACCGTGCCGAGGCGAAACGCGAAGTGATAATCGTTAAAAGCGACGCCGCCAAAGCCCTCTCGCCCGGCGAGCATGCCGAGAATCAGCAGCACCAGCACGGCAGGTACGCCGAGGCGGTCGGCGGTGCGGCTGGAGGCTACGGCAATAAGGCCGAGGACGCCAAAAAGCAGCAGCAAGGCTGCGGTTCGCGCCGGCTCGATGAGTGCCGGTGAAAGCGAGGTCAAGGCGGGCGAATTAATCGCGAGAGCGATCATGGTTGGTATGGTAACGCTGGGCCGGATAAAAAGTAATCAAGGCGTGCCTATGGCCAAGTCGAAGTCAGATATGAGATCATCGTTTACTACAACGCGACCGCGCAGGCTCGAAGCGCCAAGCATATATTGTGATGGCTTGGCTGGCGAGTACGCCGGAACTGCCGCAACTGCCGCAACTCGCGCCAAATGGGGCCGCCGTGAAACACTATGAGGTGGGGATGAATCAGCGCGAGCGGCTGTGCGATTGGCGTCTTTGTTGACACTAAGTCTCAACCATGCTAACTTGCAATTGCTCACTACATGAGACTAAGTCTCAACTAGTCGTCCGGCAAGCTGCCGCCCAAGCGTCGTCATAATGGAGCGCCACCGATGAACTCACAGCCCACTTCGGCAAACTCCGCGACATCCCTCGGTTGGAGTGCCATCATTCGCCCACCCTTGGCGGCGGCGCGGTTTCGGTTTTGGCGGGGGCTGGTTTTGTTGGCCATGCTTGGGGTCGTCGTTGGTGTATTGGTATGGCAGGGGCTTACGGCCAAAGGCAACCCTGACCCGGGTGCCGTCAACATCAGCCGTTCGGCGGTTGTTTTAGATACAGGCATCCTGGTGTTTCGTGAAGGCCTTGAGGCAATTCTGGTGCTGGCGGCGTTGACTGCGAGCCTCGCGCGAACCGACCAGGGGTACTTAAAGCCGGTGGCGCTTGGCTCGGCACTGTCTTTTGGGGCGACGATCGTAACCTGGTTTGTGGCGGTGGGCATTTTGTCGGATGTCAACGCACCCGAACTGGCGCTGCAGGCGGCGACGGGCCTGCTGGCGGTGCTGGTCCTGCTGGTGATTATGAACTGGTTTTTTCATAAGATTTACTGGGCCGGCTGGATTATTCATCACAACCGCCGCAAAAATGACTTGACCTCCAACCCGCAGCGTGGGGAGGCGGCGATCTTCCGGGGACTGCTGGTGGTGGGTTTTACGAGCGTGTATCGAGAGGGTTTTGAGGTCGTGCTGTTTCTGCAGAGCCTGCGGCTCAAGGCAGGCACCGGCGTGGTGCTTGAGGGCGCGCTGATTGGCCTGGCGCTTACCGGTATCATGGCGCTGCTTACGTTTGTGGCGCACTATAAGCTTCCCTACCGTAAGATGCTGATACTTACGGGCCTGATGCTCGGCTGCGTGCTGATTGTGATGGTTGGCGAAAGCGTGCAGGAAATGCAGCAGGCCCACTGGATTTCAACCACCACATTGAGCTGGAAAATGCCCGACTGGCTTAACCTGTGGTTTGCCATTTATCCGAGTGTTGAGAGCTTGGCGTCACAACTCTTTGCGGCAGTATTTGTGATTGGCTCGTATTTTGTCGCACGGCATTTCAGACGCAGTCGCTCGGTGCGGCAGACGGATGAACTCGCCCTTATGGAGTAACCCGCCCGTGTCGTCGAGTGCGCCAAGCCCTCCAACCCGTGACGCTGCGAGCCGCGGCCAAACACGCCTCTCCGGCGGCCTGATGCGTTCGCTTAAACTTCTGCTTTTGGTGGCGGGGCCGGGGCTGGTGGTGATGCTGGCCGACACCGACGCGGGCAGCGCCATCACGGCGGCGCAAAGCGGCGCTCAATTTGGTTACAGCTTGTTGCCGCTGCAGTTGATACTGATTCCGGTGTTGTATCTGGTGCAGGAACTTACGGTACGCCTGGGGTTGGCCACACAAAAAGGGCATGGCGAGCTTATACGTGAACGTTTCGGGCGTTTTTGGGCGTGGCTCAGCGTGGGGACGCTTCTTATCTCGTGCGTCGGGGCGCTGCTCACTGAATTTGCGGGCATTGCGGGCGTGGGGCTTTTGTTCGGCGTGCCGGCATGGGCGAGCGTGTGGAGTGCGGTACTGCTGCTGATTGTTGTGGCGGCCACGGGCACATATCGGCAGGTGGAAATTGTAGCGATTTTGATCGGCCTTTTTGAATTGGCTTTTGTGTTTGCGGCCATCAAGGCGCACCCTTCCGGCGGCGAAATTCTCGCCGGCGTGCGCCAACAGCCCTGGCACGACAATAATTATTTATTTCTGCTGGCGAGCAATGTTGGTGCCGTCATCATGCCGTGGATGGTATTTTATCAGCAGTCGGCCGTGGTGGATAAGGGCCTTGGCATGCAGCACCTGCGGCCCGCGCGGCTGGACACGGCCATCGGCGCGGTGATTACGCAGTGCATCATGGGGGCGGTGCTCATTCTTGCCGCGTCAACCATTGGCAAGGCCAACCCGCATGCCTCGCTTAACACCGTACAACAAATTGCGACCGCCATCACGCCGGGCCTTGGCGAGTTCTGGGGTAAGTTGCTCTTTGCCCTGGGCATGCTTGGCGCGGCTCTGGTGGCGACCATTGTGGTATCGCTGACGGCGGCCTGGGGTTTAGGCGAGGTCACCGGCTATAAACATTCGCTGGCGCTGCATCCATTTGAAGCGCCCTGGTTTTACGGCGTTTACGTGGTGTGCCTGCTGGCCGGAGCCGGCATTGTGCTTTCAGGCATAAATCTGGTGCGCTTAACCATCGGCGTTGAAGTGATGAATGCACTGCTGCTGCCCATTGTGCTGGGCCTGTTGCTGGCCCTGGCGATTAGTGCATTGCCGGAAAAATGGAAGATGCGCGGCTGGTATTTATGGTTGGTTGTGGCAACGGTGGCGGCAACATCACTCGTGGGCGTGTATACGGCTATTGCCGGCCTGCCCACCTCGCTGACGCACGGCATTTTACATTGGGCCAAACATATTTTTTAGGCACGGCTGAGCGAGGGGCCGAGATTTTACCGGACGACAGGCCGTGGGATTTTGCGGCAATTGCTTTTCGCACATTTTTAGATTGACTCGCTCCCAGCCTGCAAGCATAATCTATTGTGGTGAACTTGCGGCATGCAAAACATATTTACAGGCATCGGCCTGATAGTCTGACCCTATGAGGAACAACATGACACAAGTGCTGTTTTACAACAAACCCGAACCGCTGGATTCGCAGAAGCATCGGCATCTCAAAATAAACACCCAGGCGGCAAGTTTGGCGTTTGCCAAGACCACCAACTCGGTACCGCTGGCGGTCGTTGAGTTTGGGCCGGCGGCGCTTGAGTATCCGATTGTCTTTGCCGGGCCAAGCATCGAAACTCTCATGCCCGCGGCTCTTTTGGGCGTGCGCGACCGAGAGAATCTTTTTGTAGGTTCTGACGGCAAATGGCAGGGGCGTTATGTTCCGGCGTTTATTCGCCGGTACCCGTTTGTGCTGAGACAGGCCAAGCCCGACAACTTCACCGTGATGATTGACACCCAAAGCCCACTGCTGCAACAGGACCAGGGCGAAGCACTTTTTACCGAACAAGGGGAGCAGACCGCCTACTTTAAGGAAGTCGTCAAGTTCCTCGCTGATTACCAGGCCCAAATGCAGCGCACGCAACTGCTGATGCAGGAACTGCGGCGGCTGAACCTGCTGGTAAGCAAATCTCTGCAGATAAAAGATCAATCCGGCAAAACATTTAATCTAACAGGCTTTTGGACGGTGGACGAAGAAAAACTCCGCTTACTATCCGAAGCCGACGCGGCGGCGATGCTGAAAAACGGCATGCTAGGCTCAATCTACGCGCACCTGCTGTCGCTGGCCAACGTTGTGGCGCTGCACAACCGCCTTAAACTGGCGGCGTAAGTGAGTAAGGTCAGGCGCGGAGAGTATTGAGCGAGAAAAACAAAGACAATTGGCCCGCAGCTGAACTGTCATCAGGTGAACCTGC
>JBMFVX010000066.1:0-15575 GCA_049965775.1 Phycisphaerae bacterium | reverse complement strand
AACGCCTGTTGCATGCAGGTTTGAAATGCTGCCTGCGGCTCAATGATATGGTCGGCCGTGAGCACGGCCATTGCGGCGTCAGGATCGGTTTTAGCCAAAATCGCGGCGGCAAAGCCAATGGCATTGGCGGTGTCGCGCCCCATTGGCTCGCCGAGGATATTTTCGGCGGGTATTTGGGCCAGAGCTTCGGCCACCTGGTCGCCGTAAGACGCGGAGGTGCAAATATAAGTGCGTTTGTGCGGCACAAGACCTTCGAGCCGCCCCACCGCAATCTCCAGCAGTGAGCGGCCATCTATAAACCGCAGGAGTTGTTTGGGCCGCAGCCGCGTGGACATGGGCCAGAGCCGCGTGCCGGAGCCACCTGCAATAATTACCGCATAATTCATAACGCTTTACCTTTGATCTCTGCTTGAGGTCATCAATGCCGCTTGCGACAAACGTCATGGCACGAGGGGCCAAACCAGCCGCCGCCAGTTATAATCGAAAGCAGCATTGAGGCAAGACTGCCAAAACGGTTATGGATTGGCGAGCCTGAAACGAGCATATGAGCATCACGGCGGAACAACAAGCTATGAAATACTGCCTGGGGACAATCGTCGTTGCAATCATCAGCGTTTTGGTCGCGCCAGGTACAGCAAGCCTCGCTGCCCCCGCAACCCAGTCAGCGGCGCAGCCGGTGCGGGCAACAACTGCAACCTCGCAGCCAGCGCCAGACCTCGTTCGGCTTGAGGGCCCAACGTTTAACCCGGCCAAGCATGAGTTCAGCATTCCGGCGGCGTTTTGGAATGAGCACCTTGCGAGTTGGCTGGACGTGGCCATCTGCGGGCGGCCGAGCAACTTTCTGCATGAAACAGTGCTGAGCATAAAAACGACGCGCAGCATATTGCGACGGGCCTTCACCAAAATCGGCTACGTCGGCGGCGACAAGTGGGCGCCGAACCTTTCCGAGTTTACACGCATCCGCGGCCAGCCGCTGCTCATTTTGGTTCGCGTCGGCGGCAAGCACCCGCAGACGTTTCTGCTCAACGAACTTATGAGTCTTCGCCAGTGGAATATCGGGCTGGGACCTTTTGGCTGGCTTTATATGGGTACTCCCGGCCTGACACCCGCCCCACCGGGTGCGAAGCAGTATAAGCCGGGCGAATGGGTATCGCCCGATACCATTTTGTTTGATGACCCGCAGGTTGCGATGCAGTTTCGCGGCATACAACATGCGTCGCAGTCGCTGGTGGATCATCCGCTATGTTTTGACAATTGGATTTATCCAAATATTCGCTACTTTCGGAATACAGCGGTGCTGCCGCTCAAAACGTTTAACAGCAACGGCAGCGTGCCCGTAACGCTTGTGTTTCGGCGCGTAAGCGAAGTGCAGTATCTGCAGGCAGCCTTTAAATACTGGCACGATGCAGCGTTTAAGCCAGTGATACAACATGAACTGCCGCGGGCCGGGCGAATAGACATAGCACGGCGCAAGCTCTACGCGTTGTTGCAGCAGCGCACGCCCTGGGCGTCGCCGAGGTGTCAGAAGCTCATCGCCCAAATACAGGCGGGTTACGCGGCTTTGGATGACACATGGATTTCATGGGCCGCCTCCCACGCTGCCTTCGGCCGGGGCAGTGCGGCCGATCTTGCTCGAATTAAAAAGCAGGCGGCTCTTTTTGTGCTGCACCTGAATCAAAATCGCCTGCGATATCACTACCTGGCGGAAGCGGCCGACGCCGCCGCTTCGCTGGCGCAATTGCGCCGTCAAGGTGTGGCCGCACAAGCCGAGGAGGTAAAATCGCTTAAATCAGCCCAGCTTATGGCGCAATCCAAGGCTCTGCTTGAGGGCAATCTGCAACATCTCGCATATTGGCAGCGGCGTTCTGCCAAGCTTAAGCCCAACGACCCACGAAAAATGTGGCGCCGCGATATTAACGCAGAACTAAACCTGGCTCTGCGGCGGCAGTCGCTGGCCAAGGCGGGCATTGCATACGCCACAGCGATGAATAAGGCCGGCCCCATCGCCAACGCGCAAAAGAGCTATCTATTGGCGGTGCTGCGCGTGCAGCAGGCAGGGCAAGAAGTTGAACTGGTGAATGTGGATTTTCAAATTATCAATGAGCAGGGTTTTGCGCCGCAGGCTCAAGTCAAAAAATTGCTGGCCCAGAAGGCGGAACTTAAAAAGCAGATAGCAGCCATCGTGGGGCAAATTAAGGCTCTTAAATAGTGCTGCATCATCAGGATTTTGGAGCTAGCGTTGAACCGTCGTGCCATCTATATTTCAGCCATCAGCGCAAGTTGCAATGATTATTCCGATCTTGATGCGCTTTTTGAGGCGCTTTTGTCGCCGCCGGAATCACCTGGCGCACCCGCCCCTATCGCAACTGCACCATGGCATGATTGCGCGACCCAATGGGTCTTGCTTACACACCGTGTCATTCGCCAGCTCATGGGCGAGCAAATCGGTCTATCGCCCGATTGCGGGTTTATTTTAGGTTCCACCAAAGGCGACATTGCCCGACAACTGCTTTGGATGCACGAGTCGCAACCCAGCGAGCGTCCGCGGCCCACGCTCGATGAAGACACCGCCGCCCTGGCCCGCCATGCCGGTGTTTGCGGCCCCGCATACTGCATTTCCACAGCGTGTACATCGGGGCTTTCGGCCCTTATTGAAGCGGCCGAGTTGATTAAGACGCGCGCAGCCTCCGAGTGCATTGCCATGGGGGCCGATGTTGTTTCTGATTTTGTATGCGATGGCTTTAAGGCTTTGCGGGCGTTGAGCAACTCGGTGTGCCGACCGTTTGATCGCCGCCGCGATGGCCTCACGCTTGGCTCAGCGGCAGCGGCAATGCGCCTCTGCACCCAGCCGGGGGCCGGGGCGGTGCTACTTAGCGGCTGGGGGGCAGCCGGCGATGCGGCACATCTGACCGCGCCCGATCGTGCGGGCCGCGGACTGACTCTTGCCATTGAGCGGGCACTGGCCATGGCGAAGCTTGCGCCCGAACAGATTGATTTAATTTTTGCCCACGGCACCGGCACATCATTTAACGATGCAATGGAAGCGACCGCTTTTGCAAGCGTGTTTCCGCATCGCCCGTGCATCACCGCCATCAAAGGCCTGACCGGCCATACCCTGGGCGCGGCGGGCGTGCTTGAAACGGCTGTGGCATGCCGCATTTTACAAACCGGCCTTGTGCCGCCCGTGGCGGGTCTTAAAAATCCTGACTTTGCCGACCTGAATTTTGTCGTTGGCCAGCCACAGACACTTCGCCCACAGCGGATTCTCAAAACAGGCAGCGGTTTTGGCGGCCTCAATACGGCTCTGATTCTCGAACTGCCCGCACAGGAGCCGCACCGATGAGCCAGCAGCCTTGGACCACCACATCAACAAACGCCACCGCCTATTTGCATAGCTGGGCCGGCAAGGCCATCAGTACACGCGAGCGAAGTGAGCCGTTGGATTTTCTTACCGAAGCCTCGATCTCGCAGTTGGTTGCGGATGTTCTCACTGCATCGGAAGCGCTGCTGCAGTATCTGACTTTGGAGCAGCGGCGGCAATTGCCTCTGTTTTTAGGTACGACCGACGGGTCGCTGGTGGAAGACTTACTCTTTGAGCGCAGCCGCGGCATTCAGGCCGGGCGCTACGCCAGTCCGGCGATGTTCCGGCGCACACTGCCAAACATCATTCTTTCGGAAATAGCTTTAACATGCCAACTGCAAGGCCCCGGCTCGACATTGGTGGCTGGGCCGGCGTCGGCAGCGCTAGCCGCTTACCGGGCGATCACCGCCCTGCAGCTTTATAATGAACCGCTGGCATTTGCCGCCGCCATCGAACCGCTGCCGCCGGCAAATGCCGCTCCACGTTTTTTGCTTATGTTGCTGGGATTGCAACCGCCCCACGACCGCCGTGCCGCCGCGACAACACAGCCGTCAATATGCGTTGATGCGTCGCTAGCACCTGCCGGCGGTCAAGCCAAAGTGCCGAGGCAGATTTCCGGCGATGCGGGTATTTGCGCCATTTCTGACGCCATAAAGGCGGCCGGGACGGCAAAGCAAACAGTTAGCGCCATCGCAGCAACCGGCTTGACGATCCATTTAGAATTCTCGGCGGCGTGAACGGATGAACCGGTTGCTATTGCGAAAAGCACCTTTCAGCATCAGCTTCGAATACGTCGGTATCAGCCCATGAATGGCCGACACATCAGCGGTTTTAGCTTTCGCCGGCGATTAAATCTTCGTAGGTTTCGCGCCGGCGGATGATGTGCCAACCCGATCCGTCCACCAGCACCTCGGCGGCGCGGGGGCGGGCATTGTATTGGCTGCTCATGGCAAAGCCGTAAGCTCCGGCCGAAAACACCGCCAGCAGATCGCCGCGTTTGAGCACAGGCAAATGGCGGTCTTTGGCAAGGTAATCGCCGCTTTCGCACACGGGGCCTACAACGTCAACTTTTACGTCGTCGGCTGTGCGCAGCGTGCTAAGCCGATTGGCCGGCACAAGGTGAGCACCGGGGTTGGCCGGCCAGATGAAATGGTAGCTTTCGTAAAGCGTCGGGCGAATAAGATCATTCATGGCGGCGTCTACAATGACAAACCGTTTGCTGCCGCCGGCTTTGGTGTACTGCACCCGGGTAACCAATATGCCCGCGTTGCAAGCTATCGAGCGTCCCGGTTCCAGAATCATTTTCAGCCCGCGCCCCGCCAGCAGCGGCACAATGGCCTGGGCATAGGCGGCGGCGGGCAGCGCTTCGTTGCCTTCGTAAAAGGCCGCAAAGCCGCCGCCGATGTCGAGCGTGTCAATCACAATGCCTTCAGCGTTCAGTTGATCTATAAGCGCCAGCGCCTTGGTGATGGCGCTGACATAGGGGTCCACGGTTTTAATGGGCGAGCCGATATGCAGGTGCAGGCCGCACAACCGGGCGTTATTGGCCCGGCGCGCCTGGCGATAAAACTCGCCGGCACGGTCTATATCTACGCCGAACTTGGTCTCTTTTTTTCCGGTGAGCGTTTTGGCATGGGTGCCGGCGCTGGCAACATCGGGGTTTACACGCAAAGCGCAGCGGGTATGGACGCGCTTGGCGGCAGCGAGACGGTCAAGGTTCCAGAACTCTTCTTCGCTTTCGATATTGAACAGACCAATGCCGGCCTCAAGCGCTTCGTTGATTTCCTGATCGCTTTTGCCCACGCCGGCAAACACGATTTTACCTGCATCGGCTCCGGCGCGCAGGGCGCGAAACAGTTCGCCGCCCGAAACCACGTCAAACCCGCTGCCCTGCTGGCGCAGCGAACGCAGTATCTCAAGGTTGCCGCACGATTTAATTGAATAGCAGATGGTGGGGTTCAGCGGCGAAAACGCCTGGGCAATACGGTCGTAGTGCGTAAGCAACGTGGCTTTGCTGTAAATATAAGTGGGTGTGCCGACATGGCGCACAATATCTTCTACGGGAACAGCTTCGCACAGCAACCTGCCGTCTTTATAACAAAAATGATCCATATAGTTCACCTGATTGTGCCGGGCTGGCCATGGGCGCCCCCGCCCCGCAGTCCGGCGGTTACATAAACTTTTCGAGATAGGCCAGTGCCTGCCGCGCGGCTTCCTCGGCGGTTGTTTCGTAGGGGTAAAGTTCCACCGTCAGCCAGCCGGCATAGCCAATATCGCCCAGGGCCTTAAAAATGCCGGCAAAATCCATGGCTCCCTTACCCGGTATCAGATGCTGATGCACGCGGTCGGCGCGAATGTCTTCAAGGTGCACGTGGGCGATAATGTCGCGGCACTCCCGGAGCACACGCACGGGGTCTTCATCAACACAAAAAAAGTGCCCCAGATCGCAATTCATTTTAAGGTTGGGGTGCGCGGCGCGGTTTAAAAACTCGCGGCATTCCGTACTGGTTTGAATCACAAGCCCCGGCTCAGGCTCCACCATCAGGGTGATGCCATGACGCTGCGCCAGGGGCAGCACTTCGTGCAAGCCCGCGGCATAGCGGTCAAGGGCGGTTGCACGGTCTAAAGCTCCGAGCGGCCCGCCGGGCTGCAGCGATATGGTTTTACCGCCCAGGGCGGCGGTCATTTCAATACATTGGCGGGTATGGGCGATGCGCTGCTGACGTTTGGCGGCATCGTCTTCAATCCAGGTTGGATGGTAGGTGTCGCCGACGGCAAAGAGGGTAAATGCATTGACGTTGGAAATACCGAGCCGCAGTTTTTCTATCTGGGCTTTTACCGCACTGATTCGCTGGGCGGGCATGTGAGCGGGCAGCGCGTGGGGCACATCGGCCATAATTTCAACGCCGGCGTAGCCCAAAGCGCCAATGCTTTCAATGGCGGACTCAAGGGATGTTTTTTTGTATGCGTTGGTTGAAAACGCCAGTTTCATGCATCAACCACATCCACACCCATGGAGCGGGCGGAACCGGCGATAATTTTTTCGGCGGCGGCCAGGTCCGGGGCGTTGAGGTCCTGGAGTTTTTCCTGGGCGATCTTTTTGAGCTGCGCTTTGGTCAGCTTACCCACCTTGTTTTTGTTGGGTTCGCCGCTGCCCTTTTCCAGCGAGAGAATATCTTTGATCATCACCGAGGCCGGCGGCGTCTTGATGACAAAATCAAACGATTTATCGCTGTACACAGTCACTTCAACGCCGACGACCTTGCCCTTAAGGGCGCTGGTTGCCGCATTGAACTTGGTGATGAACTGGCCGGGGTTCACGCCATTGGCGCCCAGCACCGGGCCGATCGGGGGGGCCGGGGTTGCCGTGCCGCCCGGAGCCTGCATTTTGAACTTCTTGACTACTTCCTTGGCCTTGGCCATGTTCAATCCTCAATTACAAGTTTGGCTTAAAAAGCTTACATTCCTGCGGGCGTCGGCCACGCGGCCAGCCCAGCGTTGCATCTATCAAAATCCGGCATCCGGCGGGCGGCGCACCACGCGAACGTTGCGGCGGCCATCGCCTTTGAGCTTTTGGCTCACATTGTGCCACCACAAACGCAGGGCGACTCCCGCGCCCAAAATGGCTGCCACCACCAACACCGACAACACCACCACCGACAAAAAGATCGCTCCGAGCACCACCAGCGGCAGCGCCACACCGAGCACCATCGCTACGACCAGCCAGCGGGGCATCGCACGACGTGGCTGCGGGCTATTGCCTGCGCCCAATCGCGGATTACCAACTTCGCCGTACACTACCCTGATCATCGCGTTTCACCTATGCGACCGCCCTACTTGCGCCAAGGAACCGTGTCCCGCTTCCGAAACACCGCCCCATCGGCCCCGGCAGCCTTACTGTACTTTCTCCAATTGCCAATATTCGAGTTCAAGCGGCGTCGCCCGGCCGAAGATGGTCACAATAACGCGGACTACGCCCTTATCCGGGAAAATTTCGTCCACGGAGCCTTCAAAGTTTTCGAAGGGGCCTTCCTTGATTTTGACGGCGTCGCCCTTGGCAAACTCAACCTTGACAGCCGGGCCGGCATCGGGCTTCTCGGCCTCGGCAAGAATTTTTTCTTTCTCTTTTTCGCTGATGGGTTCGGGCTTGTTCTTCTGCCCGATAAAATCGCCCACGCCCTGGGTTTCGTGGAACAGGTAATGGGCCTTTTCTTTGATGGTTCCGTCCTTGTTGAGGATCATTTCAACAAACACATAACCCGGATAAAGCTTATGCTCTGATACCTTCTGCTGGCCGGCTTTGACGCGTTTGACGCGTTCACGCGGCACGAGCACACGGCCGATGATTTCGCCGAGATTTTCGATCTTGACTTTGCGTTCCAAAGCGTCGCGAACCTGGTCTTCGCGATTGGAGGCGACGCGCAGAACAAACCATTGCATTGCCGGGTTTGTCACCGATTGCTCCGTTGCTGTGTTCGTTTCCATAATGCTGTCCATTCTCGACCATTACCGGCACCCGGCCGATGTTAACTCAACACGTGTATATACTTAAACAACCAAACAAAACCACCGTCCACAACCCAGAGCATCAAAGCAAGCCCCAGTACCATCATGATGACCAGTTTGGTGGCATTAGCCACCGTTCGGGGGGCCGGCCATGCGACCTTGCGCATCTCGCTCTCGGTCAGAATCATAAAATCGGCAAAGCGGCGGTTATTGACCGCCCAGTAGGCCAACAGCGCCCCAAGCACCGCCAGCACCAACGATAAAATCGCCTTGGCATACGATGGCCATGGGTAAACAATCGAGTGATCCACCCATTGAATGCCCAGCAACACCAGCAGGCCGATGCCGGCAACCGTGCCCAACCGCACAAACTTGCCCTGCCCTTTTTTATAGATCCCAAACGCTGCCACGGTACATCCTTACAAAACTCGTTGGTCGCCAGTGGGCGGCAATCTCATAAAAGCGGCGCGATGCCAGCCAACCCGCCTTGCCTCTACAAGCCTACCAACCCCGCCGCTGCCGCGGAACACAGCAGGCAGGAGTCGAACCTGCAACCCCCGGTTTTGGAGACCGGTGCTCTGCCAATTGAGCTACTGCTGTAGGCAGATTCCATTGTGCCATAAAGCCGCAACAAACCCAAATTGCCAAACCGACTCACTTGCCCTTTTTAATTTTGTGGTCGGTATGCTTGCGCAAACGGGGCGAAAACTTCTTAATCAGCTTTTTGGTGTCCATTTCCTTTGGATCTATGCTGATGCGATAGTTCAGGTCCTGCGTTTCGGTGCATTGCAGCCAGGCCCATTCTCTTGCCATGACGTTTCTCCAAACTTCAAGCCCGGCGACAACCGCCGAGGCCTTGCGTAAAGCCGCCCATGCAACTGGCACACGCGGCGTCCGCTAATCATGTAGCCACGCCGGACACTCACAATTGATGGCGCCGGCGTGGCTACTTGAGTTCACTAAAATAACTCGCGGCTATCAGGCGATGATCTTGGTAACCACGCCTGCGCCAACGGTGCGACCACCCTCACGGATGGCAAACCGCACGCCCTGCTCCATCGCAATGGGGCAGTCGCCGAGGTCAACGTTGATCTTCACGTTGTCGCCCGGCATCACCATTTCCGCCCCGCTGGTAAGGTCCAGCGAACCGGTCACGTCGGTGGTGCGGAAGTAAAACTGCGGACGGTACCCCTTGAAGAATGCCGTATGACGACCGCCTTCTTCCTTGGTGAGTACATAAATTTCCGCTTCAAACTTGGTGTGCGGCGTTATAGAGCCGGGCTTCGCGAGCACCTGGCCACGTTCGAGTTCTTCTTTTTCGACGCCGCGGAGCAGCAAGCCCACGTTGTCGCCGGGAATGGCCGAGTCCAGCGTTTTCTGGAACATTTCCACACCGGTGACAATGGTCTTCTTCGAGTCCTTTTTCAGACCGACGATTTCGAGTTCATCGCCGACCTTTACCGTGCCACGCTCCACACGCCCGGTACCCACCGTGCCACGACCCTTGATCGAGAACACGTCTTCCACCGGCATAAGGAAGGGCTTGTCGGTTTCGCGTACCGGCTCGGGGATGTACGTATCCAAAGCTTCAACGAGCTTCATGATCGGCTCAATCGCCTTGGCGTCGGTCGGGTTCTTAAGAGCGTTGACCGCAGCGCCGCGGATGATCGGAATTTCGTCACCCGGGAACTTGTACTTGTTAAGCAGCTCGCGGATTTCGAGTTCCACGAGTTCCAACAGCTCGGGGTCATCCACAAGGTCAACCTTGTTGAGGAACACCACAATACGCGGAACGTTTACCTGACGGGCCAGCAGCACGTGCTCGCGCGTCTGCGGCATCGGGCCGTCGGCGGCCGACACCACCAGAATAGCACCGTCCATCTGGGCGGCGCCGGTGATCATGTTTTTAACGAAGTCGGCGTGGCCGGGGCAGTCAATGTGGGCATAGTGCCGATTGGCCGACTCGTACTCCACGTGCGATACCGCGATGGTCACGATTTTGGATGGATCGCGACGTCCCTGCTTTTCGGAAGCCTTGGCAACCGAATCATAAGAAACAGCCTGAGCCAGGCCCTGCGCCGCCAACACCGTGGTGAGGGCTGCGGTCAGAGTGGTCTTGCCGTGGTCAATGTGCCCGATGGTGCCTACGTTTACGTGAGGCTTCTTGCGTTCAAATACGCCCTTTGCCATGAATGGTAACCTCCTGAGGTTATTAAAAGTTATAGCTGCGAGCCATCGTGGATCGCAAAAACGCCATACAAATTTCTGCCCGCATATCCGAGGCACGCGCCTCGGCAGCACTTGTGTCGCCCAAGCTGCTGAAGGGACTTGAACCCTTGACCTCGTCCTTACCAAGGACGTGCTCTACCAGCTGAGCTACAGCAGCGGCGTGGCCGGTTTCGCGCCATCCTGCCGCCGGCGCAGCGCTTATGCAGCGTCGGCGCGGCCTCGCGGGACGAAACAGTGTAACGGCTATCGCTCGCTACTGCAACGGTCGCGGGGCGAACCAATCAGACGGACGCTTCGGCCGAGGGATCTAAAGTTACAGCCGCGCCGTAAAGTACTCTCTCTTCCCTGGCCAAGGGTGGATTACGGGACTCGAACCCGCGACCCCGAGGACCACAACCTCGTGCTCTGCCAACTGAGCTAAACCCACCGCATGTCAAGACCTTTTAGTTTAGAATGCGCACGCCACGGCGTCAAATTACCCCGAAAGCCCCTGTACGATTTGCGACCACCATCGGCCGCTCATGGGGGCTCGCCGGGCCAGTGAATAGGCGCTGCGGGCGCTGGATGCACCGCCGGCGCGCCAAACGCAACCGTCATGTACCAATGCCAAATCGGATGGCCCACCAGCAACACCATAATCGCCGCCATGCTAAGCCAGGGGCCGTACGGCAGCACCCGAACGCGGTGCGACAACATACACACAAGTGTCCATGCGAGCGCAAAAAACGGCGCCATAAAAAACGCCAGCACCACCAGCTTAACGCCCACAACCGCTCCCACCGCCGCCATCAGGTGCACATCACCCAGGCCCATGGCCACACGCCCCAGCGCCAGCGTCCCCAATATCCGCGTAAGCCACACCAGCAGCCCACCCACCTCCAGCCCCAGCAGCACGCCCGCAAGCCGAACAAGCCACCCAGCCGTTGGCAGCGGCAGCGGCGCCAAAGCCGCCACAATCGCCAGCACCACCGGCGCCAATAAAAACAGCAGTTCTTTACCAGCCTCGCGCCGCGCGTTGGGCGACTCGCTTTCCTCCGTAACAGTTTGGGTTACGGCATCTGCCTGCTGGCGCTGCGGCAAAACCGCCAACAAAAATATCAATAGGGCGGCCAATAAAGTTGCCGCCGCCGCCCAAAGCCCGGCAACTCGCCACCAGGCCAGCGCCGCCAGCAGCAGCAATGCCGCCACTGCCGCCAAGGCCAGTTTATTGCGCCGCCTCGATAAATACGCCGGCGGACCGCCCTCGGCCAAGCCTGCCGCCATCGGGTTGTTATCTGGGCCATTTGTTATTGCCGTTAGAGCCTCGGCGCCCAGCGGTGAATGCTCGCTGTCAAAACTTCGCGGAAGCACCTTAAAATGCAGCAGCACCAGCGAAAGCACCACTCCCAGCGCCCCACCCAATGCCATGCGCCCCCACGGCCCGGCCACACTCACCTGCGGCAGCATGGGTTGTCGGCCAAATACGCACCACACCAGTGCCGCCGCCATCAGCATATTGGTAAGCACCAGCGGAATTTCAAACCAGTCGGCATCTATGGCAGAGGCCGCCAGCAATATCACCACATACAACAAATGCAGTGCCAGCGTTGGCCCGCCATGCGCCAGGCCAACAAACCCCCGCTGCGTCAGCCCGGTGTGGTAATACGCCAGGTACAAACTTAAAAACATCAGCCCCACAGCCAATTCCACCAGCGGGTACCGCAGCGAAATCGGCTCGCGGCAATGGGCACAGCGGCCGCGCAGCATAAACCAGCCAAGAATGGGAATGTTGTAATACGGTTTGATGCCCTGTTTACAGTTCGGGCAGTGCGAGGGGGGCCAACTCAGCGTAAGCGGCCCGCTTCGCCCGCCAAAGCTCACCGGCTGCCCGCGAAACGGCAACCGCCACGCGACAACATTCAAAAAGCTGCCGACGCAACTGCCCAGCAGAAATAAAAACAAGCCAATCAAGCTCGGTGGAAAGTCCAACGTCATGGGCGTATTAAACCCGGCGGTGCTTAGCGCGTCCAACACTCGCGGGCCTCTTGGGGCAATTTCCGCCTTGAAACATGCCTTTTTCAGCCCGCGCAAACCAGCGGCACTGCCACCCTCGCCCGCGAATACGCTTTTCGCAATCGCCTGATATTTTTTTCACCCAAGCCAAGAGTTGACCCAGCCGCCAAAATATTGATAATCAATAACAGTTTATGAGGTGTTTTGTGCGGACAACTATAGTCAACCATGCGTTGCCTGTATGGCCCGGTCGCGGTGCGACGGTGGCCGCTGTCCGCGCTGGCATTATAGCGGCGCCAATCGCAACACCCGCCCTCGTTGGTTAGGACACCTGCCGCTGAAACGTTCGCCCAGTTGCCCTGCCCATGGCGGGGCATTTTTGTTTAGGCTGCCCGCAGCGCCGCTCCTCTAAACAAGCGACATCGCAGGCCAGGCCTTATGGCGGAACCCCTATTTTTGTTACCAGCAAGGTGATCACCATGAACCAAACCAAACGCTATGTCCAAATGTACGATACCACCCTGCGCGATGGCAGCCAGGGCGAGGGAATTTCCTTTTCTGTACAAGATAAGCTGCTCATCGCCCGCCGACTTGATGAACTCGGCGTAGATTTTATCGAGGGCGGCTACCCCCTCTCCAACCCCAAAGATGCACAATTTTTTCAGGATGCCCGGCAGCTCAACCTCCAACACGCCAAGCTCGTCGCCTTCGGCATGACTCGCCGCAAAGCCATTGCCGCCAAAGATGATGTCGGCCTCAACGCCCTGCGCGACGCACACACCGAGTATGTAACCATTGTCGGCAAAACATGGGACCTCCACGCCACCGAGGTCCTCGGCGTCTCGCTGCAAGAAAACCTCGACATGATTTTTGACAGCGTTGCCTACCTCACGCAGCTTGGCCGCAAAGTCATTTATGATGCCGAGCACTTTTTTGATGGCTCGCGCGCCAACCTCTCCTACGGCCTCAAAACCATCAAAGCCGCCGCCGACGCCGGAGCGGTGCTTGTTTGCCTATGCGACACCAACGGCGGCTCGCTCCCCGATCAGGTGGCCGAATTGGTGCGGCAGGCCAAACACGCTGTTTCCTGCCCGGTGGGCATACACACCCACAACGACAGCGGCCTGGCCGTCGCCAACTCGCTCGCCGCCGTCGAAGCCGGCGCTTCGCACGTGCAGGGAACCATCAACGGCTTCGGCGAACGCTGCGGCAATGTAGATATCACAACCGTCATTGCCAACCTGCGGCTCAAAATGGGATACGAATGTTTGCCGCCCGATGCGCTCGCCAAGCTCACAGAGGTTTCGCGTTACGTTTATGAGGTGGCCAACATCAACCTTGCCAACAATCAGCCGTTTGTCGGCATGAGCGCCTTTGCGCATAAGGGCGGCATGCATGTGCATGCGGTCAACAAGCTGGCAAGCACCTACGAGCACATAAACCCCGAGCTTGTGGGCAATTCGCGTCGCATTTTGGTGTCGGAATTGTCCGGCATGTCGAACATCGCCGCTCGCATGGGCAAAAAGTTCAACATCGAACACAACCGTGCAGCGCTTAAACAAACACTCGACGAGTTGACCGCCCTTGAAGCTCAAGGCTATCAGTTTGAAGCCGCCGAAGCATCCTTTGAATTGCTGCTGCGGCGGCAAATTGGCCGCTACCGCCAGTTTTTTGAACTGGGCAGCTACAACTGCCGTGTGGAACGCAAAGCCGACGGCCCTCCCGTTACCACAGCCGAGGTGGCCCTCACCATCGCCGGAGCACAGGTAAGATCGTCCGCCACAGGCGACGGCCCCATCAATGCACTTGATGCGGCGCTGCGCCAGGCGCTTCTGCCGCGATTCCCGGCGGTTGCCCAATTGCACCTTGTGGATTACAAGGTACGCGTAGTAAACGCGCGTGCGGAATCGGCGGCAAAGGTGCGCGTCGTAGTGGAGTTTAAGTCGCCGGAAGGCGTTTTTGGAACCGTAGGCGTCTCAGAAAACATCATCGAGGCCAGTTGGCAGGCGTTGGTAGACGCCCTCGAATTCCGACTCATTCACGATGCCGAGGCCCGCGAGCTTTCCAACGACGCCCTAACTGCCGCCGCCGCTCCCGCACCATAGCGCCGTGACCGCAAGTCGCGCCGCCCATAAAGCCGCGACCGCGGGTCGCGCCCCAACTGTGTTTTTACGAGGAAACCGTGAGTTCCGAACTCGCTCCGCAATACGACCCCAAACAGGTAGAAGCCGCCATTTATGCCCGTTGGCAAAGCGCAGGGGCTTTTCATGCCAAGCCCGACGACCGCCCGCCGGCTCGGCGTTTCAGCGTGGTTATTCCACCGCCCAACGTCACCGGTGCGCTGCACCTGGGTCATGCCATCAACGGCACCATTCAAGATGTGCTCATGCGCTACCATCGCATGCACGGCGATAACACCCTCTGGATGCCCGGCATAGATCACGCCGGCATCGCCACCCAGGCCGTGGTTGAAAAAACCATCTTCGAAAAAGAAAAGAAATCACGCCACGACCTCGGCCGCGAAGAACTCGTCAGCCGCATCTGGCAATGGAAAGAGCAGTTCGGTAATCGCATTCTTAACCAGCTTCAATCCATCGGAGTTTCATGCGATTGGGCCCGCGCCCGCTTTACCCTTGATGACATCTGCGCCCGCGCCGTCCGCGAGGCTTTTTTTAAGCTCTTTAAGGACGGCCTGATCTTTCGCGGCTTGCGACTGGTAAACTGGGACACCCACCTGCAAACCGCCGTCGCCGATGATGAAATTTACCACGAAACAGTCAAGGGCCAACTCACCAGCATCAAATACCCCGTGGTAGACCGCCGACCGAACGAGCCCGAATTTTTAATTGTCGCCACCACCCGGCCCGAAACCATGCTCGGCGACACCGCCGTCGCCGTGCACCCCGAAGATGATCGCTACAAACACCTCATAGGCCGGCAGGTTGAAGTGCCTCTGGTGGGCCGCAAAATTCCAATTATCGGCGATGGCCTGTTGGTAGACCCCAAGTTTGGCACCGGCGTGGTAAAAGTAACGCCCGCCCACGACCCCAACGACTATGCCACCGGCCAGCGGCACAATCTGGAACAGATCAACCTCTTAACGCCCGATGGCAAAGTCAACGCCAAAGGCCAGGGAAGTTTTCGCGGCCGCGCATTCAGCTATGAAGGCCTGAAGTTTGCCTCCGAGGCCCGCAAGCGTGTATTAGAAGACCTTGAAGCCCTCGGCCTTATTGCCGAAGTTAAACCTCACGAACACGAAGTAGGCCACAGCGACCGCAGCAAAACGCCCATCGAGCCATACTTGAGCGAACAATGGTTTGTGCGCATGGGCGATGTGCCCGGCGGCATAACCTTGGCCGACGGTTCCAAAGCCAGCGGCCTCGCCCAAGCGGCCATTGATGCCGTCACCAGCGGCCGCGTAAAAATCACACCCGAACGCTACGCCAAAAGTTATATAGACTGGCTTTCGCAAAAGCGCGACTGGTGA
>JBMFVX010000065.1:0-15620 GCA_049965775.1 Phycisphaerae bacterium | reverse complement strand
CTCCGTCAGGGCATCGCTGAATCCGAGCGTTGAAAACTTCATCATTTCGGTCATACTCTTTTCCATGGTGGCGTACTCCTAAAAAAAGACAGAAAATTCACACCTTTAGGTTACGCCGCCTCTTTTTCTCCGTCCACAACTTTTAAGAGTAACCCAACAGCAAAAGCTCGACGGCTGCTATGTCCTCAAGACCGATCTGACCCCGGCACAGGCGGATGCCAAAAATGTTCACGCCCGCTACAAGGATCTGGCCTTGGTGGAGTGGGCGTTCCGAACCAGCAAGACTGTGCAGCTGGAGATGCGTCCGGTGCATGTACGTCTGGCCGGCCGCACACGGGGCCATGCGCTGGTGATCATGCTGGCCTACCGGCTGGTGCAGGAATTGGCCCGGCGATGGCAAAGTATTGATGCTACGGTGCAGGAGGGGCTTGATAGCCTCAAAACGCTCTGCATGATGCAGTTGGTGATCAAAGGCAGGCCGCTGTGCAACTGCATCCCAAAGCCGCATGAATCGGTGCGGTGTCTTTTGGAAAAGGCACAGGTCACCCTGCCTGCCGTGCTTCCCCATCGAGGCGTCCATGTGGCCACGAGAAAGAAGCTGCCGTCGAGACGCAAAAACCGTTGATTTTACGGCCTCATATGGCCCTGCGAAGCATCAAATTCTGATGGAACATCCGATCAAACACAAGATGAGTTACACCGGCCATGAACAATCCCGCGGTACCCTGAAGTATCGCTGTCCGGCGGTACACGAGGGATGGAACTGCCCCAGTGCGTCAAGGTGCAATAAAGATAAACCCTACGGCAAAACGGTGCGGCTCAAGCAGGCCACCGACCTGCGACGGTTCCCGCCGGTGCCGCGTGCGACGCGGCAGTTTGAGAAGCTCTACAAAACCCGCACGGCGGTGGAACGGGTGAATGCCAGACTCAAGCTCTTCTGGGGCGCTGATGATGGCAACATCACCGGGGCACGCCGCTTCCATGCGTTTGTTGGCGTGGTCATGGTGGCTCATGCGGCGTTTGCCACAATATTGGCGGCGGCCCCACGCCAGGGAACCAAGACGGTGGGCAAACTTGGCACCCTGCATCTGGGCAAGGTGCAGAAGGCTCTGCGGGAAAAGTTACAGCTATAGCCGACACACAGGCCGGTGAGCCACGTATGCCAGAGGAACGAGAGATAAGAAATCTTCACCGAAGACGAACGAACTTCAAGTCAAAAGACATGAGGTAAGCCGAGCGCTGCGCCAAAACAGGTGGCTGCGACGTGCGAGCGAGCAAAATCAAGCCCGGGGAGCCGTCAAACAGAGAAACTCGGCGGATTCGAGGCTATGAGGTCGCCGAGAATTTGATTTATATGAATTTGTCCGCGAGACAACGCAACCGGCTCGGTTTTTTCCAAAGCAAGGCTATACGCCTGCCCCGCGGCAGTTGCCGACCAAAACGATGGTTACCGGCATCCTGTTTTATCGGCTAAAATGACCGGTCATCCTTTACGTTTTATAGGACGATTCTGCGAAATTAACTCCGCATCCGGGCATCGGCGATACCACCTGCACGACGCTGGCTAACTTTTGATGCCACCGGCGACACGCCTGCAAGCGGTAAGCATTGTATCGCGCCTTACGGCTCGCCGCCCGCATTTGGCATAAGGCATATTTGCTGCAGGTCGCCAATAAACGGAACATCAGGGCCAATGGGGCCGCATTTGAAAATGGCTCGCCACGCGTTGGGGGTTAATTACCACCGGCAAGCCAGTGGCCAAATGGGAGAGGGCTTGGGCTGTGGCTGGCAGATTATGAAAGCTGGAACCCGCGCGACCCCAAAAATAGGCGGAACGTTTTATGGGCGATTTTTTCGCAACAGTTGACAACTCGTCGGTAATAAGTAAGCTTTTGGATTCGTTCCTGCGGGCTGATTGCAGCCCGCAACAGCCAAACCGGCAGGTGGCATTGGGGGTTCTCGTGCCAAATACGCCAGGCTGAAGAGTATTTTTGTCGGCGGCTGCGGCCTGCCAGAGTGTGAGTGAACAATGCCTGAACAAAAAAGCAAGTCGGATGTTAAATTGGTTCGCAGTATTCGTACGACGGCTGGCCGTACCACGTTGGCCAAGGTAGGCCATACTGATAACCGTTGGTATGTGGTGGATGCCGCCGATAAAAGTCTTGGCCGTCTGGCTAGCGAGGTTGCCACGCGTTTGATGGGCAAGCACAAGCCCATTTATACCCCCACGGTGGATGTCGGTGATCATATCATTATTATCAACACGGCAAAGCTGAAGGTAAGCGGGCGCAAATTGGCCCAGCGCGAGTATGATTACTACACTTATTACCCCGGTGGACGTCGCGTGCGCCCGCTGGCTGAAATGCTTGCCAAGCACCCCAACACCGTCATGCGTATGGCGGTGCGGCGAATGCTTCCAAAAACGCGCATGGGTGTGCAAATGCTGCGTAAGCTAAAGTGCTATAAAGATCAGACCCATGTTCATGCGGCCCAGCGGCCCGAAGCGCTTGCAGTGTAAGGTATTGAGGTAACAAGACCCCTTCGCCATGTAAGGCGCTGATGGGGTTAGAAATCTTTGACGAAGAGTCATGTAGAGGTAAAAATGTCGGAAACCGTTTCAAGCAGTGTTGAAAAAGCTCCAGCCGCCCGCGGCAAAGTCACCGTGAATGGCAAAATATATTATTGGGGCACCGGACGGCGCAAGTCTTCGGTGGCGCGTGTTCGCATTACGGCCGGCGAAGGCAACTTTTTGGTCAACAAGCGCACCGTGGATGAGTTTTTTACCGAGCCGCAGTCGCGAACCGTTGTGCGGGCGCCGCTGTTTACCGCCAATGCCGCAACCGGGCTGGATGTAATCGTCAATGTAAAGGGCGGTGGTATTACGGGTCAGGCCGGGGCCATTGTGCAGGGCTTGGGGCGGGCGTTGTCGCTGTACGATGCATCGCTGCGTAAAAATATTCAGTCGGCCGGGTTTCTTACCCGCGATAGCCGCATGAAAGAACGTAAGAAGTACGGTCTTCGCGGCGCTCGCAGGGCGTTTCAGTTCAGCAAACGCTGAGCCTGCGACTGCCGGCGGTATGTTTGCCGCCTTGTGCGGCTGTCGAACGGTGCAATCTGCAAAAGCCTTCGCCCTCGCGAAGGCTTTTTTATTTAATGGTCTGCGGATGCAATCGCGGATAACATTGCCGATGCTGCCCTATGGGCGCTGTGGCGTAGATGGCGGCCCATGTCCCTTGGGTTCACCTGCCTGATGTTTTGAGGTTCTGTGCCGGATATTCCGTTAGATAATATTATTGCAGCGCCGACGCAGGTACCCGATGCCGGCTTCTGGCCGGAAAGCCGAACGCTGCTGCGGCTTGCTTCGCCTACGATTGCCGCAATGACATCGCTTACCGCGGCGCAATTTTTAGATGGCTGGATGCTCTCACGGTTGGACCAGCATGGTGCGGGGGTAAACCTGGCGGCATCGTTTAATGGCGGCCTGCTGGCTTATGCGCTAATCTCATTTTTGCTGGGGTTTGCAACGTGCGTTTCATCGCTGGCAAGCCAAAGTCTGGGCCGCAACGAACCGCGCCAAGCAGCCATTTATGCGTGGCAGGGCATGTGGCTCTCGGCGATTACGGCACTGATTTGCTGGCCGCTGATTCCATTTGCGGGTGATTTGTTTTGGCTCGTCGGGCACCATGGGGTGCTGCTGCAGAAAGAGACGCTGTACTTTCGCTTCGCCCTGGCATCCGTGCCGCTGACGTTTGGCATGTCGGTTTTGGGTAGCTTTTTTATAGCGGTGCGGCGACCTGTTTATCAGTTTATCGCCGGCGGGTTGGGCAATGGCGTCAATCTGCTGCTGGATTGGGTGCTGATCTTTGGGCATTGGGGTTGCCCCCGGCTGGGTCTGCTGGGCGCTGCGATAGCATTTTTGGCGGGGGCCGCGGTTTCGCTGGCGGCGGTGGCCGTGGTGTTTTTAAGCAAAACTTATCGCCGCGATTATGGCACACTTGATGCGTGGAAACTCCAGCCGCAGCACGCCTGGCGATTGCTGCGAATAGGTGTATTTGCCGGGGTGCAGATTGCGAGTGATACGCTCTCGTGGGCGATTTTCAGCATTGCGGTTGTTGATCAGTTTGGCCCGGTAGCCGCAGAGGCAACGAGTGTCGTGTTCCGGTACACGATGCTGTCGTTTATGCCGGTGGTGGGTTTAGGTGCGGCGGTAACGGTAATGGTTGGGCAGAAAATCGGTGCCGGCGATAAGCCCGGAGCCAGACGCGTGGCCCGCCGCAGTCTTATTTTTGCCATGGCCTACATGGGCCTGTGCGGCGTGTTGTTTGTGGTGCTGGGCGGCCCGCTTGCCCGGCTTATATTAACCCGGCCGGCGGAAGTTCATCTCGTACAGCGGCTGCTGCTGATTGCGGCGGCATTTCAAATTTTTGACGCCATGAACATTACGTTCATGGGTGCTTTGCGTGGCGCCGGCGATACGCTTGTTCCTGGCATTGTTACGGGTGTGCTTTCATGGGGTGTTTGCGTGCTGGGCGGCTGGGTGGTGGGGCAGTTGGCGCCGGCGTGGGGGTCGCAAGGCTCCTGGATGATGGCTGCTATTTATGCGTCGCTGCTGGGCATTTTTGCGGCGCTGCGCTGGCGAGCCGCCACATGGGAAAAGTTCAACATACTTGGGGCGCGGCTCAAGCCGGTGCCATAACCACTCGACACACTCGCCTTTTACCAACCTGCAGCACCGGCCCGCCTTCAATGGCGAGTTGCTCTTTGGGATCGCTGATTTTGCGGCCGGCAAAAACGACCCCGCCGCCTTCAACGAGGCGGCGCGCTTCGCTGGTGGAGGGCGCAAAGCCCGCTTCTTTAATAAGCGTAAGCACGCCGATGCGGCCATCTTTGAGGAGTGCGGCGCTGATGACGTGCTGGGCGATTTCGCTCGGCAGTTCGCCGCCGGCAAAGCGCCGGCGAAAGTCTTCGGCGGCGCTTTGTGCGGCCGGTGCCGAATGAAATTGCTCGACAATAAGCCGGCCCAGCACCTCTTTGGCCTCGCGCGGATGCGTTTGAGCAGGGTCTATAAGCGACTGTATACGATCAGCCGGCAACGGAGTACAGAGATTAAACCACTGGGGCATGAGTTCGTCGGGAATGCTCATGGTTTTACCGAATTGTTCATTGGGGGCGTCGGCGACGCCCACGTAGTTGCCCAGCGATTTGCTCATTTTTTGTCGGCCGTCGGTGCCGGTTAAGATGGGCATGATCATAACAATTTGTGGCTTTTGGCTCTGGGCGATTTGCAGATCGCGTCCGACGAGATTGTTGAAGGTCTGATCGGTGCCGCCGAGTTCAACATCGGCACGCACCATCACCGAGTCCCACCCCTGCATGAGCGGATACATAAACTCATGAATATAGATGGCTTCTCCGGCCTTGTGGCGTTCGCTGAAGGTGTCGCGTTCAAGCATGCGGGCCACGGTCATCTGCTGGGCGAGTTTTAAGGCGTCGGCGAAGTTCATTTGGGCGAGCCATTCGCTGTTGCGGCGAATTTCGAGGCGTTCTGGGGAGGTGTCGAGAATCTTACCGGCCTGTTCAAAGTAGGTTTGGGCGTTCTGCTGCACCTGCTCGGATGAGAGTACCGGTCGCGTTTTCTTTTTGCCGGTTGGGTCGCCGATCATGGCGGTAAAATCGCCGACAATAAGCACGGCCTTGTGGCCGAAATCCTGAAACTGCCGCAGCTTTCGCAGCACCACTGCGTGGCCCAGATGCAGGTCGGGCGCGGTGGGGTCCATGCCCAGCTTAACGCGAAGCGGCTTGTTGGCTGCGGCGGAGTCTATGAGCCGCTGCTTAAGCTCGGCCGGGGTATAAACGCTGTCGGTTGCGGATATGAGAGCCGCAAATTGCTGTTCAGGTGAGGCGGTATGGATGGTCGTTTGCATGGACATTCTCAAGTTAAATGAAATCATTTCTCAAAACGGAGTTATTGTAGCCGGGGCGAGGCAATTCGTCAGGGGTGCGAAGGGGCCAGCGGCGGCCTGCCGCCTGCCGCTGCGGCAATTTGTGCCTCCGGCGGCGTGGGTGTACAGTAATGGATTGCGGCGGCCTCGGGTGGCAGCCGTTATTGTTGCACGACTTTACAGGTTATTTGGAACAGGCTATGGCAATGCAGTCGCACAAATCGCAAATTGAAGCGCTTTCAACCCCCAACTCCGGCGATCAGCAGGAAATTCAGCGAGCTTTGGATGAAGCCTTGAGCGGGCTTTCGATAGATGAATTGCTGACACAATCGCTCGCAAAGCCGGCGGCTGCAACCGGCGGAGCCGATCGGCCCGCACGCGGTGGGCGGCCGGTGTCGCAGCCGGAGGGCCAGCGGCCCGGCAGCGCGAGGCGCGGCGTAATCGCGGCCATTCGCGACGGCAATGTATTTGTTGATTTGGGCGGTAAGTCGCAGGGCATTGCGCCGCTGGAGCAATTTGACGCTCCCCCGGCGGATGGCAGCGAACGCGTTGCTTTGGCGGTCGGGCAGGAATTTGAGTTTGTATACACCGGCTACGACCGCCGCGAGGGTTTAGTGCTGCTGTCGCGCAAGGGAGCGGTTTCGCATAGCGGGCTTGCGGCCCTGCACGAGGGCGATACGGTCGAAGGCGTGGTAACGGCCGTAAACAAAGGCGGGCTGGAACTGAAAATAAACAACGCCCATGCGTTTATGCCCGCCGGCCAGGCCGACATCAAATTCAACAGCGACCTGCAGTCGCTTGTTGGTCAGAAGATTAAATGCCAGGTCACGCAGGTAAGCGTTGAAGACCGGCGGCTGATTGTGAGTCGGCGGGCTATATTAGAGCAGGAGCGCGCGGTCGCCGGCGAAAAGCTCTGGCAAGAGCTTGCCACCGGGCAGATACGCGAAGGCGTCGTGTCGAGCGTTCAGGCCTATGGGGCATTTGTTGATTTAGGCGGCGTGGACGGCTTGCTGCATGTATCGGCCATGAGCCATACGCGCGTCTCTGACCCCAATAAAATTGTTAAACCGGGCGATCGCATCCAGGTGATGATCATCGGCCTAGATGCCGAAAAGCAGCGCGTGTCGCTGGGTCTCAAACAGTTGGTGAAAGACCCCTGGGATGAAGCCGCCGAAAAATATCCGCCTGGCTCAGTTGTTGCCGGCACGGTCAAAACGCTCATGGATTTCGGTGCTTTTGTCGAAATAGCCCCGGGCGTAGAGGGGCTGGTACATATATCAGAATTGTCGAATAAGCGGGTAAATCGTGTCTCGGAGGCCGTGCAGGTGGGCCAAAGTGTGCAGGCCAAGGTGCTTGCGGTAGACACCGCCAAAAAACGCATAAGTCTTTCGCTGGCGGCTCTGCTGCGCGAAGCGGCTTCGCCGCAGGCGACCGCGCAGGCCGCCGATGCCAATACTTCAGTTGCTGGTGCCCCGCCGCAAGCGGGCACTCCGGCGGCGACCGCCGTCTCGGTAGCGCCAGGCAAACCCAAGCCGACCAAGTCGCTGCCGCTAAAAGGCGGACTGTAACGCAACCCGCCTCGCCGAGGCGTCGGTGTATTGCTGTACTTTGCGCAGCCAAGAATGTCGCAAACATAAACGTCGCCCAACCGCAAGCTGCGCAGTTGAACCATGTGGTTGGCCCGGTCGGTTGCAGCGCCGGCCCGGTGCCTGTGGCTTTGAGCATCCGCCAAACACCCTCTTCACCCAATTCTTCGTGTCGTGGTGGTAAATTTTCCGGGCGTGACGGCGTTGGCTCTGCGTGCGCGCCATGAGCATACTGCTATAATGTATAGTTGCAAAAATCGCGCATTGCGGCGCACTTGTTGGACAGGCCGGTTTGGCGGTAAACTATCAGGCCATTAAAGCCCGGGTGGCGAAATTGGCAGACGCGCCAGCTTGAGGTGCTGGTGGGCGCAAGCTCTTGCAGGTTCGAATCCTGTCCCGGGCATTATTTGGCTGCAGTTCGTTCTAAAGTGACCGCGATAAGAAGATGTTTCGCTATCTTGCATAGGCAAATTGCAGCCCGCCGGCTTGCACCGGCTCCTTGCTGGAAAAGTTTGGCCTCCACGGCTCAGCAGATAAGTGGTTGTAACACGGGTAGCCTTACCGACACATACGGCTTCTATAGGCTGGTTGCAGCAGCGCCACAGACCCCCGCAAAATAAATATATCCGGGGAACGCCTATGCGCCGCGCGACGGCGGTTCCGCAGCTGCCTTCAGCCGCTATTTTGTTTGTCTTTCAACCTCGTTAAAATTGCATACGCTGTATTCATTCACGTGGAGATGTCGCTATGGCTGGCAAGTCGAGGCCGCAGGCAGGTTCCATTGAGCACCCGAAGTCGGGCGGCAGCAATGCCGTCCCTGCGCCGCAAGAAATTGTGGTGACCATCGCAGTCAAGGATCACCCGTGCGATCAATGCGGCCAAGAACTCCTTGCAGGCGATTTTCAGCGTCCATTTAATGATTCTCGCATCTGCCTGTCATGCGCGAAGTTAGATGCGTTGGAATTTTTGCCCCGCGGCGATGCAGCCATTTCGCGCCGTGCAGCTAAGTATTCGGCTCAAAAGATTGTGGTGGTTAAGTGGTCTAAGGCTCGCAATCGCTTTGAGCGGCAGGGGATTTTAGCAACACCGGAAGCAATTGAGCGAGCGCGGGCTGAGTCGTTGGCTGATGCAGCCGCCCGCGAGACTCGTCGGCAACGAAACGCCAAGGTTCGCGCGGCTGAAGATCGGCAGTATGTTGGCGCCATGGCCGAGCAAATCAAGCGTTTGTTTCCGGGATGTCCACCCGTGGAGGCAAAGCAGATCGCCGGCCATGCCTGCGCTAAATATTCGGGCCGCGTGGGCCGCTCGGCGGCAGCCAAAGATTTTGAGCCTGCGGCGATAAGGTTGGCGGTGATTGCGCACATTCGCCACACCCACAGCCGCTATGACGACTTATTGGCGGCGGGCTGGTCTCAAGAAGCAAGCCGCGAAAAAGTATGGCCGCAAGTGGAGCGTGTGATGTCGCAATGGCAGAAGGGCCAGGTGATGCGTTTCTCGTAAAAATAGGATGTTACACGTATGCCATGCAGGGGATGCCGCCGGATATTTTGGTTCACGATGTGTTTCTTGATGCCGGGACTTTAATCGGCTGCTGCCGCCGCTGAGATTTAGCCCTTGTTGTTGCGTAGACGGGGGTGGGTTGCGCCCGCGTACGAGGTAATGTCTGCAGACGGCAGCGGGCAATTGCTAAAGCGTGGTGGTTTTGGTCGCAGCCGAGGAAAGGTCGTTTGAGCTTGGCGGCGGCCATCAGCGTTGTGCCTGAGCCGCAGAAGAAGTCGCCGACCGTGCCGCCTGGCGGACAAAGGGCGGTGATCAGCGTTTCTAAAAGGGCCAGAGGCTTCTGCGTGGGGTAGCCGGTGCGTTCGCGGGCCATGGGGTTGAGCGCGGGGATAAGCAGTACGTCGTCGGGATTTTTGTGAGTGTCGGCAGGGCTTATGCGTGCGCCTTTGGGATTGCGGGCGCGGTGCAGGGCCTTGGGTGTTCGCGGTATGGCAATGGCCTGGCCGTTAAAATAGTGTCGGCCGCTTCGTGCGTAGAGCAGGATGGTGTCGTGCTTACGCGAAAATCGCAATGGGCTTGCACCGCCGGTTTGATAATACCAGATTATTTCGTTGATAAAGTTGTCAAAGCCAAACACTTCATCGAGCATGACTTTGGCATAATGCACACTGCGCCAGTCTAAATGAAGCAGCAATACGCCGTTTGCCTTGAGCAACCGATGAGACTCAACTGCGGCATGTTTGAGCATGGCGAGGTATTGCATCTGGCCGCCGGGCCAGCGGTCATCAAAGCCGGTGGTGCCGGCGGCCGCCCCTCGGCGGGGCGCGATGCCGAATCGCCGGTTGGTAAAGTAGGGTGGGTCAAGATAAATAAAGTCAAAGGTTGCTGCGGGCAGTCTTTGGGTGAAAGCGGCACAATCGGCACAGTGAGCGGTGTTCCATGCCGGCGGCGCATGGTGATGCTGCGGCGGGCGCGAGCGTTTTGACATATACATATTCCGATGATGGCCCTGCAGGTGCGATGTGCTGCGGCATTAAATATCGCGATCTATGGCGGCGGCAATTCGCTTGAGCGACGCCATCGTGGCTTTGAGCGACTGTGGAGTAACAGACTGTGCGCCATCCGTAAGCGCGTGCTCCGGGTCGTTATGCACTTCAACAATCAGGCCGTCGGCTCCGCAGGCGACGGCCGCTTTGCACATATCAGGCACCAGGTGCGCATGGCCAGTACCCTGCGAGGGGTCCACCACAATGGGCAGATGGCTGATGCGATGCACTTCGGGGACGATGGCCAGCGGCAGGGTGTTACGGCAGTAGTTTTCAAACGTCCGAATGCCGCGCTCGCAAAGCATCACATTGCTGTTGCCGCGCGACATGATGTATTCAGCCGCCAGCAAAAACTCTTCAAGTGTGGCGCTTAGGCCGCGCTTAAGCAGTACAGGCTTTTTTTGTTCGCCGACAGCCCAGAGGAGGTTGTAGTTTTGCATGTTGCGTGCACCCACCTGCAGCACGTCAGCGTATTGGCATACGAGGGGCACCTGCTCAATAGACATTACCTCGGTAACGACGGCGAGGCCGGTTTTTTCGCGGGCCTCAGCCAATATTTGCAGTCCCTTTTCGCCGAGACCCTGGAAGGCGTAGGGGCTTGTGCGGGGCTTGAAGGCGCCGCCGCGAAGGCCGGTAGCTCCGGCTTCTTTAACGGCATGGGCGATTTCAAGGAGTTGGGTGCGGTCTTCGACCGAGCATGGGCCGGCAATAAGCGCCACCTTTTTGCCGCCGACCGAGCCGCCGAGCGACCCACCGAGCGCCACGACTGTTCGCTCCTTTTTTACCTCGCGTGAGGCCATTTTGTAGGGGGCCAGCACAGGCATTACCTTTTCGACGCCGGGTGCGTTTTCAAGTTTGTCCTTATCTTTGGCGCGGTCGTCGCCAAGGGCGGCTACCACGGTGCGTTCGGTGCCGACAATAATATGTTCGCGCAAGCCCATTTCACGCAGCAGGCCAACAACGTGGTTAACCTGCGATTCAGTTGCGCCCATTTCCATAACGATGATCATAGTGATTCTCCTTGTTGGATTTTACAGATGGTTTGAACGGTTCAGTGGATGAGCCAAAGTTGCACCCGGGCAGATGTCTCGACCATGGCGTTAAGCCGGCGCTCGATATCCTGGGCAAGCTGCTGCGCACTGTGTGCGAGCCTGCAACTGCCGGCAATTTGGTGGTGAAGATCGCTGAACATGACAAACTCCTAAGCTAAGTTTTTTATGGGCGGGTTAGGCCCGGTTTTCGCTACCAACAAAATAAGCCCGCTTTACAAGGCGGGCTTTTGATTGCAATTCAAGCTTATTCGAATCAATCAACCCCGCCACGTCGGGCCGGTAAAATGGTAAGCAAACCAAAGGCGATAAAATCGCTCGGTAACACCATAGGTTAATTTAATCGAAACGGTACCCATACATACATGAATATCCCCGAAGCTTCGGGCAAAGTCAAACAGCCACATTTTGCATAGAGCGATGGGCCTGGGGCGCGGGGGCGGCACGTTTGGCTGCAGCACGTTTGACGGCCCTAACATGCTGGGGCATTATTTATTGGCCGTACCCTGCGGGTGCACGTTTTGGTCCGCATCTCTGGCCCTATGTTGGAGGTATGCCATGTTTGTCACAACAACGGTTGAGATCGCGGGTTATCGTATTGTTGAATACAAGGGCATTGTACGGGGCATTATTGTGCGCACCCCGACGATAGGGCAGGGTTTTTTAGGCGGTTTGCAGAGCATCGGCGGCGGGCGCATCAGCGCCTATACCAAAATGTGTGAGCAGGCGAGGCAGGACGCCTACGAACTTATGGTTGAGCATGCCGAGCAGGTCGGTGCCAACGCTGTGATTGGCATGCGTTACGATGCGGCTGAAGTTATGGCTCAGCCGGCGGCCTCCGAGGTGCTGTGTTATGGTACTGCCGTGGTGGTCGAACCAGTGACCGCCTAATCTTGACAGTACCATGGGGCAGTGTTACGGTGCGCTTATGCAGGTGCGGCGGCCGGTGGCTTAGGCTGCGGCTTTGCGATGCTTTTGGACGCGCTAAGCGCGTGGCGGTGGTTTTACCAGCGGAGAACCCAATGCGAACGTGGCGGCTAGGATTGGTTGCGGTGGTAACGGGTGTTGTGGCCGGATCGCTGATGGCGCAGCCTCCTCTACCCGACCCTTCGATTGGGAGTATTTCAAATTCGGACGCCGCTGCGATAAAAGCTTTTGCAACATACTATGCCAATGCTATGGCGGCTACTACGGATTCGTCTAAAATGGTGCAGGATCGCACGGCGGTGCTCAAGCCCGTGCATGACACCTCGCACCCGGCCTCTGCGATATTTATGGATGCCTATGGCAACGCAGTCAACCAGGCATTTATTCCGCTGCTGGGTAATGCGGCAACGTCGCTTAACGCCATTATCACGATTGCACAAGTGCATGACATGAGCACGCAGCCGGCATTGGAGCAGGCGCTGACCAACTCCAATGCCTCGGTGCGGTATTGGGCGGCCAAAGGGCTGGGCAGCATATTGGGGCAGTTGTCGGCATTGCCGCCGGCTTACAGGCAGGCCGTTCGCCATTTGGAGGCGGCCTTGGCGGTCGAAAAAGATCCTGTCGTGAAGATGGGCATAGCCGATGCCTTATCGCAGGCGGCGTCGCCTTCGGCGAAATCGGCGGCTCTGGCGATAACGGCATTGGGATCTTTTGCGAGCAACTATGCGCTTGTGCCGCCCAATAATTTGCCCGTGTGCGTGGGCACCATTCATGCGATCGAGGCCATGTTGAATAAAGGGGCCGTGCTGACGCCGGAGGTGCAGGAACAAGCCATGCGGTCGCTGGCCCGCATTATGAGCTTTACGGCGCAGTACTATCAGGCGGGGCTTTTGAACCGAACGCAAACGCTCGTTGCAGTGGATGCCCTGAAAGCCTGCGGCGACGCAATGGACGTCATCACACATAGCCAAAAGTTTTCGCTGGCGGCGATTGACCCTCAAACGGACAAAAGCCAGGTGTTGCTGACCGTTAACGGTTTAACGGGCGACACGCAGGAAAAAGGTCTGCTTCAGGAGTTGTATCCGAAGGTGGCAGCGCCGGCCCGCATATCTGGCAAGCCCTGATTCATCCCTGAGGCGACCGTCCGCGGGCATGCAGCACGCGGAAGGGTTGTCTCCGTTCTGAAGTGAGGAATCTTGGATTCCGCTATTCATGCGATTGAGGTGCAGGCTGCGGAGCATCCGTTTGTAAAAACGGTTGTGGTGCCGGGCAGCAAAAGCATCACCAACCGGGCCATGCCGCTGGCAGCCATGGCCGCCGGCGGCGTTACCACGCTGCGCGGAGCGCTGTTTGCAGACGACACCTGGCATATGATAGGCGCCCTGCAGCAACTGGGCCTTGATATCGTGGAAGATGCCGCCGCTAAACGCATCCGCGTGGAGGCCATTGGCCGCCATGGCGTGGCATCTACCCAGCCGCTCTACTGTGGCAATTCGGGCACGACCATCCGATTTTTAACCGCTCTGTGCGCTGCGGTCGGCGGACGGCATATTTTAGATGGCAACGCCCGCATGCGCCAACGGCCCATGGCCGAGTTGGCCGCGGCACTGGCGCAGTTGGGGTGTCCGCTCCGTTGGGGCGAGGATGAGGGTTTTCCGCCCGTAATTGTGGAAGGTGAGGGGCTTGCCGGCGGTGAATGCAGTTTTTTGGATGTTAAGAGCAGCCAATTTATTTCGGCGGTGCTGATGGCCGCGCCGCTGGCGCAGCGGCCCGTAAGCGTGCGATTGAACGGCCCGGTAACCAGCGAACCCTATGTTAATATGACGCTGCGAATGATGCGGCAGTTTGGCGCGGACTTTTCGGCGAGTGCGGTGCCCGGCGGCCGCTGCATTACCGTTCAGCCGCGCCGCTATGTCGGTGGACTGAGCTATCAAATTGAACCCGATGCCAGCAACGCGAGCTACTTTTTGGCGGCGGCCGCATTGGTGCCGGGTTCGCGTGTACGTATCGAAGGCCTTGGTAGCGAGTCGCTGCAGGGGGATGTAGCGTTTGCCGATGTGCTGCGCCACATGGGAGCAACCGTCGTCATGGAGCCGACAGCCATTGAAGTTGGCGGCACCGGCTTCTTGCGCGGCGTTTCGCTCGACATGAATGCCATTCCCGATATGGTGCAAACGCTTGCAGTGCTGGCCGTATTTGCCCAGGGGCCTACCACGGTGAGCAATGTGGGCAACCTGCGACTGAAAGAGACCGATCGCTTGGCTGCCCTGCAAACCGAACTAACCAAACTGGGTGCCAAAGTAAGCACCACCTCTGACAGCATACACATTGTGCCGCCAGGCAAGCCGACGCCGGCAGTGATTGCAACCTATGACGATCATCGCATGGCCATGGCCTTTGCGGTGGCGGGTTTGCGCATCAAAGGCATTCACATTGAAAACCCGCAATGCACAAGCAAGACCTATCCTGATTTTTTCAAAGATTTTGCGCAGCTCACGCAGTAAGGCGTGCGCTGCGAGCCAATTGTCGCGCAGTGCCCAAATTAAAAATCTTGATGTCTTCGTGCCTTTGTGGTTAACTCCGCCTCCCCCTGGCGACGGGTCTGCCAATATTTCAGGCAGCGTGTTTCAACTTGGATGTCCAGAAGGTGTTCCAAAGGTCGCTTTGCTGTAAGGCCTCCAAGGCCAACATGGCGTCTGCGTTTTCCTGCATCCATCGCATGCCGATACCTTTGAGTCGTCGGGATTCCGATTTGCACGCAGATTCCGTCGGTCCAGAGCCAATCTTGAATCCCTTGGCTCGGAATCGGGCATACTCAATCTTTTCCTTTCTGGAAAACAGGTAGCCGATCAATGCGTCCATCGCTTGGCGTTTGGCAGGACTACGCAGGCGAACGCGGGTTTCAATCAAATTTTGCGACCAAACCTCAAATGCATCCTCATACATCCCGCCGATGAGCTTTTTGGCCCACGCTTCGCCCTCGGGCGATGTATCCCCCCATATTTCGCGGCGAGCCTTATGCACATGCTCGGCCGCATGATAAAAGTCCAAGATAAATGTGGTCTTTTCCTCAGGTAAACAAGCCTTCAACACGCCTGCGATCCATTCGGCCCCATCCGTGACCGCCACAATTTGATCGGCTCGGAAGATCTGTACATCGTCGGCCATCAGCCTTAATAAACGCCTCACTCGATCCGGCCCATGCTGTGTCACACGCCATAATTTATGAGCCAGTTCCTGATCGTACAGCGTGACGAGCTTGAACTCTTTATAACGCTGGTCAGCGCCACGCGGCGGTGCCAGCCGGGGCCGATGTACCCCATGCTTTCGTCGCAGCTTCTTACGCCGGGTCTGGGCTTTCTGGTGGCGTTTGGTCTGTTCCGCCTTGGTTACCATGGGCAGCATAAAACCGTCCGATCCGACATACATACGCCGTACCGACGAGCCATCCTCGCTGGCCTGGGTTGTGGTATCTTCGATGCTCCAGTTCAATGTGTCTTGGTTCAGCCGGAATTGGACAATCAGTACCGACGCCTAAGGTACTGTCGGGTTCGGACGGGTGCGTTTTTT
>JBMFVX010000064.1:0-15716 GCA_049965775.1 Phycisphaerae bacterium | reverse complement strand
GACAAGTCGCCCCGCCGGCGATAGAGGCGAGCACTTTCCATCCCTTCCTTTTGGTTGCGGCGGAGCCGCGCTGGGGCTAAAACCGTCCTCACCCATCGCCCCGTAAAAATCGCTGAAATCTCCGCGGTCCTGCGCGCGACCAACGTAACCTCATCGTCCCATTAAAACAAATCTTCGTGGCTTTGTGGTTAACTCCCAGCACCCGTCATCGCGGCAGCGTAGCGACAGGCTCCGCTGGTGGTGCCAGCAGTGTCGCAGAGTTTTCGGCAAAGTGA
Organism: Phycisphaerae bacterium; assembly: GCA_049965775.1. Classification (GTDB taxonomy): domain Bacteria; phylum Planctomycetota; class Phycisphaerae; order WQYP01; family WQYP01; genus JABEVB01. Next base: position 15,441 of record JBMFVX010000064.1, on the reverse strand, counting down.
CAGTTCTGTCATGCCGATACGGCGTTGATGTTCGCCTGGCACGTGGCTTGGGGATTGAGATGGTCAGGAGCAAATGTGCCTGTATTCGGCGAAAAAGGCCGGAGTTTGTTTATCGCGTGAAGACGTACAGGCCCTCATTGTTACGTGCATTTAATAGCGAATGTGGGTTTTGGCCTGCTATTTGCAAGGCAGTGTATGGATGTGTCACAGGCGCAATCATGGCTTGGCCTGCGGCGTTCTGTTACAGAGGAAAAGTTTATGCAATCCAATGTACATAACTCTAAAAACAATCTTGTGGCCCCTCAACACTCTCAGGCCGCCGGGGTGGTACCGCAGGAAGCGAACTCCGCGGCATGGTTTGATCGCATGACGCCATGGATTGCCTCTGGACTGGTACATATTGGTCTTCTGCTGCTTCTTTGCTTTGCCTATAAGGTCGTGCGCGAGCAACTCCGCACTCCCGTACGACCTATTATTGTGCCGACCGGCATGATGACGCGGTATGTACACGATCCGCTAAGCAAATTTTCGGCTGGCAGAGCCAAATCAGTGCCCAGCACGTTGGGGCGTATTTCTGGCATGATGCGGTGGTCCGCAGCCGTGCTGCCGGCGCCGCTGAGTTCTGACCATCAACATTCACAGGTTACGCCATGGCTTATAGCGGCGGGAGGTGCGGCGGGGGGGCATCAAGGCACATCAGCCGCGCCATTTGCAGCAGGTTTTGGCGTGGGGCCATCTCTGATGGGAGCCGGTCCCGGGCGTGGCGACAAAACTAATGCAACGCGCGTTGTTTATATCATAGACCACGCCGGAGGCATGCTTGAAAATTTTCAGTTTTTGAAGCGGGAATTGGCCCGTTCCATAGAAAGGCTATCCCCGGTACAGCGGTTTGCGGTCATTGTGTTCCGAAAAAACTTCGAGATTCTCGGCCCAGCAAGGCTTGTGCATGCAACGCTTGGGGCCAAGCGGCAACTCGTAAAGCGTTTGTCACTCGTTGCGCCGGCTGGTCCCAACAGCTACCGGTTGCGATATTTTGAAAGGCCTTTTCGAGCCGCTTTTGAACTTCATCCGCAGGTTATCTTTTTTGTGACCAATGGCGCCTTTGATCCGCGACTGATTGACGTTGTAGATAAGCTTAACGCCAGGCATCACGTGCATATTTTTACGTACGCATACATTGCCAAAGATCCGGTGTTTGTGGCGCAATTAAAACTTCTTGCCCATCATAATGGCGGCAAGTATACGTATGTGTCGCGTTCTACGGCGGGGCGGTAATGCTCTTAAGGGCCTGTAAAGAAATAACCTGTACGATCTGGCTGGTTCTTTTGGCCGCCGGCTTCGTTACTCGCTCCTTACAGACCCACCAGGCGGGGTATGCGCGTCGCTCGCGCCTCGCCGACGGCCAAAATTCCTGCGCCATATCAGCACATGTTATTTCTTTACAGGCCCTAAAATTATTGAGGTAGGCCGATGGCTCGCAACATGGCGGCGGCTTTGACCATAATTTCATGGCATTCATCTTCGGGGGTGCTGTCGGCGACAATGCCGGCGCCGGCATAGACGGCAACTTTTTCATGATGCATCAGCATGGTGCGAATGGCGATGTTAAGTTCGCCATTGCCCCAAGGTGAAATCCAGCCGATGTTGCCGCAGTAGAGTTCACGTGGAAACGCTTCGCACTCGCCGATAATCTCCATGGCCCGAATTTTGGGTACGCCGGTAATGGAGCCTCCGGGGCACATGTCGGCAATGATGTGTTGCCAGCCGCGCGGAGCAATTTGCGGCCGCAGCCTGCCGGAGATGGTAGCGGAGGTGTGCCAAAGCGTGGGCAATTTATCGAGGCTGCGGGACGATTGCACTTTAACTGATCCAGGTGAGCATACGCGTCCCAAATCATTACGCAGCAGGTCTACAATCATGGCAAGCTCGGCACTCTCTTTTTCGCTGGCTAGAAGCTCGCGGGCAAGTTGTTGGTCAAGTTCGGTATGATCCAACGCGCGGCGGCGCGTGCCTTTGATGGGGCGGGTGATAACATCATCGCCCTGACGCCGGATAAAAAGCTCCGGCGAAGCGCTGATGATGGCACGCTGGTCAAATTGAATATAGGCCGAAAACTCCGCCGGAGAAATTTGGCATAGTCGCTCAAAAAGGGTGGGCGGCGGCGAAGCCGAACGGCAGAGCCAGCGGGCGGCAAGATTAACTTGATAAATATCGCCGGCGGCAATGTAGCGTAAAGCGGTCGCAATGCCGTCGGAAAGCGCCGCCAAATCGGCCGGTTCATCAAGAGTGCCGCAGGGCTGCCGCGACGGCGGCTGGGCTTGGCTGTACGCCCGTTGGAGCAGCGATTCAGGCCAATCGCCAAGTGGCTCCGCTGCGGCGTCCGCAGGAGCCAGATGAACAAGCTGCCAGGGCACCGGGCTGCCTGCGGCATCGGCCTGCCGAATAAAGTACCACTCGTAAAGCTCCCATCGCATGAGAGGCCATTGCATGAGGGTATCGCGCGGCAGGCGGGGGAGTTCACTGTGGCGGCCCATTTCATAGCTGACAAAGCCGATCCAACCGGCGTGTTCTGGCCAAGGGGTCGCGGCGGCGCGAGTCGGAGCCGAAATAAAGTCCTGCCACGCCACAAGCGCTGAATCAGTCGTTACGTTGTCCTTATGTGGGGCCGTCTCGGCGTAGGCCGGGTGAATCCAAGCGTGGGGCTTGGAGCCAGGCATCAGCGTCCAGCGCGCAATGGGATGATAACCAATGATAGACACCCCGCCGGCAGTACCTGTGACCAGGGCAGCCAAACCGCCCGCAGGCTCTGATTGGTGCAACTGCTCAAGCACCTGCAGCGGTGAGGCGGGGCTGTTTACCAGTTGGGAGCGGCATGTGATTTTACGGAACATATACTTCCAATTTTACGGCGCATCTTGCGACGCAGTTACACAATAGCCAATGTGCGGCCCAACGCGGTAACGGCCACGATCCAAACCATGTATGCCGGTGCAGATCGTGCGCCGCTAAGCTTTGGCCTCGAGCCAGTTGTCGCCCCAGCCGATATCCACTTTTAATGGCACAAGCAATTTCATGGCGTTTTCCATCTCGAAGCGAATGATCTCTACAAATGTATTCAAGGCGTCGCGCTTGGCTTCAAATACCAATTCATCATGTATCTGCAGCAGCAGTTTGATGTGCGGCCGGTGCGGGGCAAGCCTGCGATGAAGATTGACCATCGAGAGCTTAATTAAATCGGCGGCCGAGCCTTGAATGACTGTATTCACGGCGGCCCGCTGGCCAAAATTGCGAATGCTCTGGTTGCTGGAATGAATCTCCGATATTTTTCGTGTTCGGCCCAGAATCGTTGATACAAATCCGGTGGCGGAGGCCTGTTGAATACACTCGTTGCTGAACTGTTCGATTCCGGGAAAGCGAGCTTTATACCCTCGGATAAAATCTTCCGCCTCGCGCTGCGAAATCTTAAGTTGCTTGGCCAAACCGAACGCGGTCTGGCCGTAAATAATGCCGAAGTTGACGGTCTTGGCAATTCGACGCATCTCGGCGGTGACGGCATCGGCGGTGACGTTAAAAATTTGCATGGCTACAAAACGATGCACATCCTGATCTTCAGCAAACGCCTTGATTAATTCCGGTTCCTTGCAGAAGTGGGCCAGCACCCGAAGTTCAATTTGCGAGTAATCGGCGGATACCAGTACGCTCTCGCTGTCGCCGGCGACAAACGCCCTGCGTATTTGACGGCCGAGGTCGGTGCGAATGGGAATGTTCTGCAAATTGGGATCACTGCTGGAGAGCCGGCCGGTTTCAGCGACGGTCTGATTAAAACTGGCGTGCACACGGCCCGTACGCGGCGAGGCCTGCCTGGCGAGTGTATCGAGATATGTGTTTTTCAGCTTGGCGAGTTGCCGGTACTCAACAATCATTGCCGGTACGGGGTGCCGGTCGGCGAGTGATTCAAGAACGCTGATGTCTGTGCTGGGACCGGTTTTATTTTTGCGGGAGATGGGCAGGCCGAGTTTTTCAAACAGTACCGCGGCCAACTGTTTGGGGGAATCTATATTGAATGGGCCGCCGGCTTGGGAATAGATTTGCTGCTGTAAATGCAGCAGCTTTTCATCAATGGCGCGGCTCATGTCGCGCAGCGGCTGGGCATCAACCTTGATGCCGGTGAACTCCATATCGGCCAAAACCTCCAGCAGAGGCATCTCCAGATCGTGATAGAGCTTCACCACGGTAGATTGTTCCAATGTTGGATGCAGCTTGGCGGCCAGCCGATAGGTAACGTCGGCATCTTCGGCGGCGTAAGCACATGCCCGGTCGAGTGGAACGTCGGCAAAGCTGATTTGCGCGGCCCCGCGACCAATAAGTTCTGAAATAGCGATCGGTTTAAGCCCCAGCAAATCGTTGGCCAGGGCATCCATTGAATGACTGGATCGCGATGGATCGAGCACATAGCTCGCCAGCATGGTGTCGAAATAAATGCCCTCCAGCGGCAGGCCGGCGACTCGCAAGACGTTGAGATCGTATTTGATGTTCTGACCGATTTTTTTTATGGCCGTGTCGGTCAATAGCGGTGAAAGCTCAGTGCGCAACAAATCCAGCGGCAGACACGCTCCGCCGCCGCGTATGGCAATATAAAACGCCCGACCGGGCGATGCGCACAGCGATATTCCACATATATTAGACTGCATGGCACCGAGTGCGTCGGTTTCGGTATCTATGGCAAGCCACCGATTGACCGATTGCCCCAGCTGAGTTTGTAACTCTCGGAGCATGTCGGCGAGTGTTTCGGGCGTGTTGACCAACTGGTAACTGCCCACCAACGGCCCGAGTGTGTTGGCAGGCGAAGCACCCGATATTTCAGCGTGTTGTAAGGAGGCAACAGGCGCGGTTGCCTCCGGCCCGTCGGTATGAGTTGAGGCGTGGGGTAAGTCAAACAGCAGGCCTTGAGCAGGTGAATCTTGACGTGGTTTGCCGTGAGGTGTAATGCTTGATCCAGTCGTGCCGGCATTCGATGTGGGGTTTATAGTCAAGCCTTGAGGCGCACGGCCACAGAGCTTTTCGCAGACAAGCCTGAGGTTGGGAAGCAGTCGGCGGAAGTTAAGCTCCTCAAAAACCGGAATCAACCTCTCCAGGCGGGCGGGGTCGAATGGAGGCAACGGCCACTGAAAATCGAAGGTAACATCGCGTTGCAGCCGCACAAGCTGCCGCGATTTATCAAGTATGTCGCGGCTGGCGCGCAGCGCTTCGCCCGCTTTACCGGGAACTTCGGCGCTTCGGGCAAGCAAGTTGTCGAGCGAACCATACTGGGCTATCCATTTGGCGGCGGTCTTGGGGCCTACGCCCGGCACGCCCTGAATGTTGTCGGCCGTATCGCCGGTAAGGGCTAAAATGTCGGCGGCTTGGGCGGGCGTATAGCCCTTTTGTCGCAGTAGAGCGCCGGCGTCTACTGTTTCGCCGGTTTGAATGTCGAAAAGAACGGTGTATTCGTCAATAAGTTGATCGAGGTCTTTATCGCGCGAGCAGATATACATGCGAACGGTATCGCCGGCGGCGCTGCGCACCTGTTGAACCGCGGTTGCGATGACATCGTCAGCCTCGTAACCGGGGGCGAGGAGAATTTTAATATCCAGCAACTCCACCATCTGTCGAATGCGGGAAATTTGTGGGGGCATATCGTCCGGCATGGCCTTGCGCTGGGCTTTATATTGCGGGTCGAGCTGGTCTCGATTGGAACTGCCCGCATCCATCGCCAGGGCAATGTACTGCGGCTTGCGGGTATCGAGCAGTTTGAGCAGCATGTTGGCAAAGCCAAAAGTGGCATTGGTGGGTTCTCCGCTGGGGCTGCTAAGGCCGGAGAGAGCATAGTAGGCCCGGTATATCTGGGCGTGGCCATCAATGATGTAAAAGTCCTGCGTCATGCGTGTGTTTATAACATTGCGTGGAATTTGTGCCAGTGCATTCACGTTGCTTGTTGAACTCTCCGGCGGGCAGCGGTGAAGTTGAGGCTTGGTGGTTCGTGCTCACGGGTTGGCGATGGGAGTTTGCTCGACAACCGACAGACCAAAGCCTTCCAGACTGTGCAGTTTTTTTGGGCGGTTGGTCAGGATGCGAAGCTTGGTAAGGCCAAGGTCGCGGATGATTTGTGCGCCAATACCAAAGTCGCGCCGGTTCATGGCGGCATGTTTGAGGCTTGGCTGCGGCGGGGCCGCCAGCAGTTTGCGATACTCGTGCAGCCGCGCCAACAACGCCAGCCCGCGCGATTCCTGACGAAGGTAAATCAGCGCTCCCTGGCCGGCGCTGCGAATCATGCGCAGCGATGCGGCAACTTCGCCGGAGTGCCCGGTCGCGCCGGCTCCAAACACGTCATCGAGAAGATTTTCAGAATGGACACGCACCATCACCGGCTCGTCATGCCGACGGGCCGTAGTGCCGGAGGCGTCATAGTCCCCTATACCCCCATAGCACAGGGCCAGGTGAATGAGCGGATCGTTTACCGTTTCGTAAACGTGCAGGGTAAACGGGCCGAACGCGGTCTCTAACGGCATAGACTCAATGCGTTTAACAAGAGTTTCGCTGCGCAGGCGATACTGAATAATGTCAGCCGTGCTGCACATGAGCAGATTGTGCTTGCGGCAGAACTCTTCAAGCTGCGGCAAACGCGCCATGGAGCCGGATTCAGTCATGATTTCAATGATGGCGGCGGCAGGAGCGCAGCCGGCGAGTTTCATGAGGTCTACCGAGCCTTCGGTTTGGCCGGCGCGTTCGAGAACGCCGCCGGGTCGTGCTCGTAGAGGGTTTATATGGCCTGGTCGGCATAAGTCGTCGGGCGTGCTGGCTTTGTTGATGAGTGTCTGAATGGTTTTGGCCCGTTCGTTGGCCGATACGCCGGTGGTAATGCCCAAGCGGGGATGGGCGTCTACGCTTACGGTAAAGGCGGTGCCAAGAGGAGCGGTATTGTAAGCTGCCTGGGGATAAAGCCCCAATCGCTCGCAATCCTGGGGTGTCATGGCTACACACAGCACGCCGCGGGCTTCGCGAAGCATGAAGTTGACAATTTCAGGCGTAACAAATTGAGCCGCGCAAACCAGATCGCCTTCGTTTTCGCGGTCCTCATCGTCCACCAAAACAATCATCTGGCCATTGCGCAGCGCTTCGGTGACTTGGTCAATAGACGCAAACGGCATGGTATTAAGTCTCGGCTACTTGGGGAGGCAGGCCCGCACATTACCCGATGGGCATGGCTTTGGTTCCATAAGCTGGCGACCCTGCGCCGAGTTGGCCGATACCCATTTAGAGCCGGCATCGGGCGATCGTACCATCATGCCTTGGGCGAGAATAAACTCTTCCTGCATGGGGTTAATATTCGGACCGGCTGCGGGAGTCTGCCCCGATTGCATGGCCTTAACAGCCGCTTGAGCCTGCTTGGTGTATTTCATCAGGTAGGCGATGTATTTATTGTCGCATGAGCCGCAGGCGTATAAAAAAGCCTTGACGAGCGTGGGTTTTCCGGTCGCTCCGGTGAGCGGGGGGGTATCCGAGGCCGATCGGACAACCAGCTTGTGGGTTGCCAGATCGTAAAAGTAAACATTCATATTGAAGGTTGGCTTATGCGGGATGAGTTCTCGAACTACAAAGGCTATAGCAATGATCGCGATAACGGCCGCGAGGATGCTGATAATGGAGGAGTTGCGGTTAATGGCTTCGCGAATGTTGTCCGGCCGTAAATATTCCTTCCAATTATAGGGCAGCATACAAAACCCCAAAAAAAACACATCAAATCGCATTGCAGGGCGGCAACCGCCTGCAGATTTTACGCCATTGCCTCAAACCGAGGCAGCCCGGAACGACCAACCCCAATCCTGAGAGTCCACCGACCCCGTTACTTGACGAATTAACTTTATCAGGTTTACGACGGATTACAAGCGTTACATATTTCGCCATGGCGCCGCCTCCAATGTATTAAGGGTGACGCTCACAGCCATCGGGAAGCGATCCAGCGCGGCGCAAAAGTCTATATCAGCTTCAAGATCGGCATTGATAAGATTGATGCCGCCCTGTCCTAACCGAAGAGCCGGGCCGAGTCGCGACCGAACGCTCGCAAAGGTTTGATACGCAATCCAGGCCGTATCGGTGAATTCCAGATCGGGCCGCATGGTGCCGGCGAGAACCTGCCAGAGTATGGCGCCGGCTCCAATCACATCTTCAATGGCCGTGCGGCCATCGGTGCCGGCACATAGCAACAGCGTCGGGCCTCGATGTAATTCAGTAACCAATGCTTCAGCCGTGGCGCTGGCATTAAGCAATGAGCCGACAAACATGCGTCGCGCCGTTCTCGCGGCCACAGCCGCGCGCGTTCCGTTGGTGGTGCTTAAATATATGGCGGCCTCATTTACGATGTCTTGGGAATATTCGGCGGGAGAATTGCCTAAGTCAAAGCCTGGCATTTTACGACATCCGCGCTCGCCGGCGGCGATGACCGGCCTGCTTGCTGCGGTTTTGGCTTTGAGAACCTCATCCGGGCTGTCAAACAGCCGCACTGATGCCGCGCCGCTGGCCAAAGCGGTTACGGTGGTGCTTGTAGCTCGTAAAATATCCAGAACAACGACCTGCGCCTGCGGCAAAGCCTCGTGCGGTAAAAACTCCGGGAGCAAGACAACGTCAATCACAGCAAGTAAATCCTTAAAAGCGATGTTAAGGGCAGGCCCTACCTGCCGCCTGCGGAATGTAGCCGACAAAGCCAACCGCTTCCACTGTAGTATACTGCCTGTTTTCGTTATCAGGGCCGCCGGACGAGCCGACGTTGCCCGTGGGGCAGGATGATTTTGGGATCGCAAAGTGACCGCACCACACGATGTGACAGCAACACAAGCTCACGCTATACGACATGACGCCCGGCGGCGATTTTGGCGTTTGGTGTTGCGATTGGAGTACGACAAAATTCGTCCGCCCATGGCGCTTCGCAATGCTGTTGGAATGATGGCTCCATTGGTATTGGGCCTGCTTTTCGGACACCTTAACATCGGGCTTGTCGCGTGTCTTGGCGCGTTTAACGTGAGTTTTTCCGATGGCGGCGATCCATACCCGCAGCGCGCCAAACGCATGTTGCTGGCCTGTGCTCTTGTAGCCGCCGCTGTGGTTACGGGCGCAGCGTCCGGCAATGATACCGCGCTGCGATTGGTGTGGGTGGCCGCCTGGGCGTTTGCCGCCGGGCTTGGGGTATCGTTGGGCACGGCGGCCGCAGACCTGGGCTTAATCAGCACGGTGACGCTGATTGTCTTTACCAACCGGGCAATGCCTCTCAACATGGCTTTGGCATCGGGCGGTATAGCCCTTCTGGGCGGCCTGATGCAGACGGCTCTGTCGCTGTTTCTATGGCCCTTTGCGCGTTATGGTCCTGAACGCAAAGTTCTTGCCAGCCTTTACCGCGACTTGGCGAATATGGCCGGCAGCCCGCAGGCCAAAAATGAAGGCTTGCCGCTCACAAGTTCAACGTTGCTGGCCCACGACTCGCTGGCATCTCTGGATCGCGACCATTCCATAGAGGCGGAGCGCTATCGCTCGTTGCTCAACCAGGCGGAGCGCATTCGTCTAACCCTGTTTGCATTGCGGCGATCGAATCCGTCTGCTGGCGATCTAGCGGGCGTGCCGAATGCTAAAACCTTGATTGATGCAGAATTGCTCGCGAAAGATGTGTTGACGCAAGTAGCCGACATGCTCGATTCAGGATCGCTCGCGGATGCCGCGGTCAACCAAGCTCGGCTTACAGACCGCATGTTGGCATTAGATATGCCGGCTCAGAATTACCTCGATAAACCGCCTGCCGCTGAAGCTGACAACGGCGAAAATAAAATGAATCAGGCAGAGCCCTCGCTGCCTGATTCAGATATGCCGCACGCAGCGGTGTCGGGCTCGCTTCTGATGGCATTGACCGGGCAGTTGCGGGCCTCGCTGGACCTTGCACAGCGTGCCGTGATTGTGGATCGGGCCGCCAAGGTCATTCGGCAGCCGGCGCCGCGTGAGCTGATGGCGCAGGCATGGGGGCAGATTTTACTGGCCAATATGACGTTGCGTTCCAGTGCGCTGCGCCATGGTCTTAGGCTGGCGGTCTGTACCTTCGTAGGCCAGGTAATCGGCGTTGTGTTCAACCTGCCCAACGCCTACTGGATCCCCATGACAATCGTTCTTGTACTCAAGCCCGATTTCAGCGGTACCTTCAGCCGTGGTTTGCTGCGTCTCGGGGGGACGCTCATAGGCTTGGGCGTGGCGACAGTGCTGTTTCATCTGTTGCCCGATTCTGTCTGGCCGGTGGTGGCAATGATTGCGCTGTTAGGCTTTGCGGTGCGTTGTTGGGGGCCGGCCAATTACGGTATCTTTGCTGTTTTGGTTACGGCGTTTGTTGTATGTCTGCTGGCGCTGGCCGGCTCGCAACCTAAAATGGTGATAGCCATTCGCGGAATAGATACCGCCATCGGCGGTGTTGTTGGCCTGCTGGCTTTTGCAGCCTGGCCCACACTCGAGGCGTCGCAGGTTATGTATCGGTTTGCCGACTTGTTGAATGCTTACGGCAATTACTTTGCGCTGCTTACTGCCGGGCTTCAACAGCCGGCCACGCTTTTACCCAAAAAGGCGATGGAAATAAAACTTCGGGCAAGGCTTGCACGATCTAACCTGGAGGCTTCTATTGATCGAATACGCTCGGAGCCATTCCTGCAGCCGGAGCATCTTTCGCTGCTTGGCGGTATGCTCGCAAGTTCGCACCGGCTGGTGCGCGCGTTTATGGCGATAGAGGGGTATATTGGAGCATCGGCCGAGCCTCTTGCGTCGTATATGCCGCTGAATAAACTGGCTCAGGGTGTATCAGACTCGGTCGCAGCAATGGCCGAGGCGCTTCGGTCGAAGCCGGGGGCGGTCGCGATGTTTTTGGGCCGGCCGCCCTGTGACCTGCGAGGAGAATTTGTGGCTTTGGCTCGCCAAATGCGGGCCGCCAAACCGCAACTCGACGCCCGTGAACAGTCGTTGCTTATGGAACTCGACCGCGTCGTTAACAGTGCCAATACGCTGCGCGAGCAGGTGGAGCAATGGTGCTTGGTTGGCCAGGCGAAGGGTAACATGGCGCAGGGCGATTTATCGCCAGCTCCGCGTTGAAAAGCCTTCAGCGAGGTGTGCCGGGAGGCCTCCAGCCGGATATGCAGGTTTGTTGCCAGCTTGGCACCGCTGGGTTTATCGCACAATAGGCGAAAATATTGAGGATTGACGGTAACTATACTAAAGCGTTGCTTTTGCAGGCAAAGCTTTTGGAGATGATGAACATGCCTCGTCGAAAAATGATTCACTTTCTCATGGCTGGTGTTTTGACCATTGGCTTGTACACATCGCTCCCGTCGGCATCCGCTGTCGAAGTTGCCGGAGCAAGCGGTGGGGTTGCCGCTCCGGCGGCGTCGCCGCTTGCGGAGTTGGGGCGGCTGCTGCAAAAAGATTTCCATTCGCTGGACAAACTCATGCCGCGCGGAGACGAACTCGTGGACGCTCAAGCTCGCCAGCGCATTGCACCCGAAGTTTTGCCGCTGCTGAAAGACATTGAATTGAAAATTGGTAAATTTATACACACGGCCGCCGGGCTTACGCCGGATGATAAGTTGCAGGTGCAGGGCCTCCAGCAGCATTTTGCCGCCGTGATGGCGGTGCTCGGAGACGTTGGCGCACAGTCGCAGTTGAAGGAGGAAATCGCCTCGGGCGATCCGGCGGTGAAACTCGGGGCCCAATTGCAAATGCTGCAGGTGCGGTGGTGGCAAAACGCCCAAAACGCAGAGGTTCAGGGGCACATTCTCAATCGGATAGCGCTCCTGGCCAAGTCAAACCCCACCAACGATACAGTAACGATGATGCTTTTGGGCATGATAGAACTGGGGTCGGCTGATGTTGCGGTGCGTGATCAGGCGCGGCAGATCATCATGGATGATCAGTCTGGTCCGCTGGCGCTGCAAGTCAAGTCGGATGTTGGCTACACACTCAAGCTGCATAAAAAGTTTCTTAATAAGCCGGTGGTGGTACATGGCACATTGCTGGGTGGAGGCAAATTTTCGACCACGCAATGGAAGGGCAAGGTGATTGTTGTGGACTTTTGGGCGACCTGGTGCGGACCATGTCGTGCGAGTCTCCCCGGCTTGGAAAGACTTTATTCCAAGTATCATGACCAAGGCCTGCGGGTAGTGGGCGTTTCCAATGATAACTCAGGTGCCGCGCTAAAAGCATTTTTAAAGGCCAATCCCAAAATGGCTTGGCCGCAGCTTTTTGATACCAGCAATCCGGGTTGGAGTCTCATTAGCACGAGTTTTGGCTTGAACTCCATACCGACGCAGTTTGTTATTGACCGCCAGGGCATTTTACGACACATTTCAGTAGGATTTGACCCCAATCATGGCATAAAGTCTACAGTTGTACGGCTCTTGGAACAAAAATAATTCGGCCCGGCTCCCTGCAGAGTTTTTGGCCGATGACAAAAGGCGGGCGGCAACTTCAGGTGTAAAAATGGGTTGCGGTGAATTGCGATTTTTCGACACTCTAAACTCGCTTGACAATTTGGATAAATTGGTATCTTATTATGTAGAATTCGAAAGCGAACATCACCCGCTTTCGTGAGATAGGGAGATTTCCAGAGAAGCGATGTGAGGGCAATTTGGTTTGGCCTGTAGCCAAATGGTGGCTGCAGCCTTGTGAAGGGCGGACGGTGTTGAAACGTTTCAAATTGCACTGGCAGTGCCGGTACATGCGGGGTGGACGTGGTGCTGTCGAGACTGCTTAATCGCGGCTTTTTTGGAGTCGGTTATGAACATTTTACAACCTCAAACTCACCTTCGTGGTAATTACACGCAAATATGCGAACGGCTAAAACGCGTTCGTATGCAAGTATGCGGTCGCCGCGGTCAGTCGCGTTTTGCTTATCTTCTGGGGCTTTCGCCATCAACCTACAACTACTACGAAAAAGGGCGGGTGCCGCCCGTGGAAGTCCTGGACTTGGCATCTAAAGTAAGCGGCGCGCCGATGATGTGGCTTATTCGTGGCGAGCCGGACACCTTCAACGTCGGATCGCTTACGTATATCGTCGGCGAACTGCCGCTGAAAGAAAAACTCGCCGACGACGAAGCCGCACAGCCTTCTTGACGTTCGGCTCGTAGTTTTATTGGTTTGGCAGGTTGGCGGTTTGCCCAAGCTGCGATCATTCATTTGAACAACCCTTTACCGAAAATTTATAGGCAAACGTATCTTACGTTATGATAAAGGCAGGCCTCGCGCCTTTTCGTTGCGCAAGCCAATAGAACTCCAGATGGAGGATGGTGCGTTTGTTAAAGATGCAAATCAGCGGAAACCGGCAGTCGCGGATGCTCAATTCGCTTATTCACCTGGTGGTTGGAGCTATCGTTGGTTTGGTTGCAGTGTGCATCGCGGCAAATCCAGCTTTGGCGCAGCCAATTCAAGCGTTTCACGCCAGCATGAGTGTGCAGCCCGCACAATTCGCTCCCGGACAATCAGGCAAGTTGACGATACATGTGACCGTAACCCAGGGCTTTCATATTCAGAGCAACAAGCCGCTGGACAGCTTTCTGCAGGCTACTGTGGTTAAGCCGGTGGCGTCGCCGGGAATAATATTTGGCAAGGTCGTATATCCCAAAGCGGTGCTTATTCCTGCGCCGCCAGGCGTTACCTCCGCGGGCAAACTCTCGATTTTTGATGGCGTCATTGAGATGACAATTCCATTTAGGGTAACACCCGCTGCGGTCGGCGGCCAACGAACAATAAAAGCCAGCATCACTGCCCAGGGCTGCAACGCCGATTCTTGTGTTGCTCCTAAAACGCTGCGGTTGGCGGTGCGCATCAACGTCACCGCCGCGGCGGGCAAGAACCAGATTGTTGCGCCGCAGGCGGTTAATAATGCCCAAGTGCCAACAGTTCCGGTTGCGGCGGCACTCCCAGCCGCTTTGAGTGATTTAAAGCTTATTGAATCGCGGCCATATTCGCCGTCAACTGTAGTGCACCAAAAGTCGCTTTGGCAGTGGATGGTCATTGCGCTATTGGCCGGGCTTATCATGAACGTGATGCCCTGTGTGTTACCGGTTATTCCATTAAAAGTGCTTTCGCTGGTGCAGCAGGCTCATGGTGATGCGCGCGTGGCCATGCGTCATGGCTTGGTGTACAGCGCGGGAGTTTTGACGCTCTTTTGGCTGCTCGCGGGCGTGGTCGTGGGCTATCGCATCTATGAGCACAAAACATTTGTATATGGATCGCAATTTCAGCACCCGGCCGTCACGCTCATATTGGCGCTGATTGTGCTGATATTTGCACTCTCGCTTCTGGGGGTTTGGACGCTCTCGCCGCCGCAAGCCGTGTATAAATTGGATGATGCTCGCCGGCAACACGGCGGTTATCTCAGCTCGTTTGGGATGGGCTTGCTGGCTACCGCGCTAACAACACCGTGCAGCGTGCCATTTCTGGGCGGCTTGCTGGCCTGGGTATTGAGTTTGTCGGCCGGCGGCATTGTCGGGTTTTTTACGCTGCTGGGCATTGGCATGGCTCTGCCATTTTTAATTTTGGCAAGCTATCCCAAACTCCTTCGCTTTGTGCCGCGGGCCGGTCGCTGGACGGATGTGTTTAAACAACTGATTGGCCTGGTGATGCTGGGCGTGACGTTGTACCTGCTGACCACGCTGCCTGATTTAACTTATATAAAATTCGGCCTGCTCACCGCGCTGCTCGTGGCCATAGCATGCTGGATTTGGGGGCAGGGGCCTTCGGTCAATTCTCCGTTCTGGCTGCTATGGTCGGTGCGTGGCATGGCGGTGGTGTTGACGGGCGCGGCTGTTTGGGGGGCTTCACTGATACTCTTTAAAGGCGACGATGCGCCGCGTGGGTGGCGTAACTTCAGTGTTTCGGCCATGGACAAGGCGTTGGCGGCCGGTCACCCCGTGATGGTAGATTTTACCGCCAGGTGGTGCATCAATTGCCACTACATCAAACAAACAGTGCTGGAGAGCGCCGCCGCCAAGGCTGCGTACAAAAGATATGGTGTGGTTTTGCTGCGGGCGGATATGACGGTTACGAACCCTCCGGTCAATCTTCTGCTGAAAAAACTGGGCGGGTATTCGATCCCATTTTTGGCGATCTTTTCGCCGGGCAGTCCATATCATCCGGCCACACTGCGCGATTTTTACTCGGTGCAATCTGTTGTGCGTGATGTTCAGCACGCGGCGGGGTAGCTTTTGCCACACCCAGCCGGCTGGCGGTAGCCTTGCGGCAACCAATAGATACACGGCCTTTGAAGCAATTAGCCATTATTTGGAATTCGATTTATCGGCAGGATAAGCCCATGGGGTGCGTGACACTTTACGCGGCCCTGCACCTGCCGAGTGAGGGACGGTTGGCCCAGTAGCGTTCCCACCGTTG
>JBMFVX010000063.1:0-16185 GCA_049965775.1 Phycisphaerae bacterium | reverse complement strand
CGGCGTTAACGCTGCGCTGACCCTTCACGACGAGAATGAACGTGTAGGCTGGAAGCCCGTACCACCATGGGTGCGGTCCGCGGGGGCGGCCTGCGGGTCGCAAGACGGGCGACGGGAGTTGCGAGTCGGGAGTACAAGGCGGCGAGTTTCTTGTTAAAAAACAAGATGTTACAGGCTTGCAGTGTGGAGAGTTGAGGGGCGCTGCCGCGACTGGGATTTGGAGCATCAGGCGGGGCGTTTCTTAAAAAACAACGGGATGCTATAGGTGTGCGGTGCGATGGCGTTGGGCCGCAAAGGTGCCGCGGTGGCGGTGGTTGGTACAATACCGCCATGAAAACGCTCATCGCCGTAATTGATCAGGGCACCACCAGCAGCCGCTGCATTATTTTTGATCAGGCTGTTGCGGTAGCGCAGGCCCAAAAGCCGCATCGGCAGCTCTATCCTCAGCCGGGCTGGGTTGAGCACGACCCGATTGAAATCATCGAAAATTGTCGTCAAACGTTGGCTGCGGCGCTGGAGAAAAAGGGTTTAAGCGCCGCCAGTTTGGCCGGTCTGGCCATAACCAATCAACGAGAAACCGTCGTGGCTTGGAACCGCCGCACCGGCGTGCCTTATGCCAACGCCATTGTATGGCAGGATACGCGCACCGCCTCGCTATGTGAAAAGCTCGCACAGGGCCAGCCAGATCGCTTTGAAGACCGCACTGGCCTGCCCATCAGCACCTATTTTTCAGCGCCTAAAATCCGCTGGCTTATAGATCATACGCCGGCCCTGGCCCGCGACTTGATCGCGCGGCCTGCCGGTGAGGTTGTTTTTGGCACTATAGATGCCTGGCTTGTTTACAACTTGTGCGGCGGCCGCGATGGCAATACCTGCATCACCGATGTAACCAACGCCAGCCGCAGCATGCTCATGAACATTCACTCTTTGCAATGGGATGTCGAACTGCTCAAGGCTTTTGATGTGCCGATGGAATCGCTGCCGCTTATAACGCCATCGGCCGCCTCCCCGGCTGTGCCTCTGGCGATGGCTCGCCTGCAGGGGGCGGCCAATGGCGGTGTTGAGGTGCCCATATTGGCCATTCTCGGCGACCAGCAGGCGGCGCTGGTGGGCCACAATGCCATGGAGCCGGGGCAGTGTAAAAGCACCCTTGGCACGGGCTGTTTTATTCTGCTCAACACGGGTGGCAGGCCCGTTCGCTCGCAGGCGGGTTTACTTACCACGCTGGCGTATCAATTTAGCGGCCATGCTCCGGTGTATGCTCTGGAGGGTTCAATCGCCATGGCCGGCTCGCTTTTGAACTGGCTGGTAGATCAATGGAAGCTCGCCGGCAGCGTCGAGGAGTTGCTCGCTTTAGCGCAGGACGCCGGCGACAACGGCGGTGTGTATTTGGTGCCGGCATTTGGTGGTTTGCTGGCGCCGCATTGGCGCAGCGACGCGCGCGGCTTGCTGGTGGGCCTTACACACCACTCCAGCCGTGCGCAAATTGCCCGAGCGGCGCTGGAGGCGGTGGTGTTTCAAACCTATGACGTGCTCACCGCCATGGCACAAGATTTGGCCGGCCCGGTAACAACCCTTTCGATTGATGGTGGCATGAGCCGCAGCGACTTGCTGCTGCAACTGCATGCCGATATTTTGAACTTTGCGGTGCGGCGCTGCAGCTCCCACGAGGCCACCGCGCTGGGCGCGGCCCGGGCTGCGGCCCAGGCGGCCCAATGCTGGAGCATCGCAGCAGAGCCGGCGGCTCAAGGCCAGCGGGAGTTTACGCCCCAACTCGCCGCGGAAGATCGCCAGCGTATGCTCGGTTTTTGGCATAAGGCCGTAGAGCGTGCCAAAGGCTGGCTGTAGAACAGCACGGCTCCGCCGCAACCAAAATGTCACGCGGAGGCGCGGAGACGCGGAGATAATGGAAGGGAACGGATTTTTGAGGATTTGTGCTGGAAAGCGCTACACAAAAAATCTTTGCACGCTGCGAAGAAATTGGCGGTTTGTGGCACAGCAGCGGCTTGATCGTGCATTGCGAGTGTATGAGGGCTTTGGGCATCGCCGCACGGCGCAGCCGAGCGAGATGCTTGAGTGAGTAATCAGACGCAAGTTGAACGGCTTGTGGTGCAGGCATCCTTGCCTGCGAGACGGGGCGCTGCGATGTCCGGTTTGCAAAGCGGCCATGGAGGCGGGCGGCCACCATGAAGGCAGATCATACTACCCATGCATGGCTGACGGCACGCAAACAATTGAGATGACCTGGGTTGGCAAGGAGCGCCGGCCGGGGCTGCGGGGTAAGTTGTCAATCGGCCTGTACGCTATTACCATCAATTGGCATGAATGAACGAAGGCATTACAGTCGGGCCCCAATATCGCAAGCCCTGATTGACGTTCAGGTAGCCGCGGCCAGACCCTTAGATTTGGCCAAGCTTGCCCTGCTCCCCCCCCAAATCGCCGGCGATTTCCAACAACTTACACCGCTGTTTGTTGGCAATGCCTTTCTGGATATGCAGGCGGGCCAGCCAGCGCGCTTTGACGCCCGGCAGGTGGGCTATTCTATGCAGGGGCGCGGCAGCTATCGTTATGCACTGCAAGCGCGAACCGACGGCCTCACCGTGAGCCGGATGGAGCCTTATGAAAAGTGGGAGAATCTTCGCGATGAGTTTATGCGTATATGGGGTTGGTACAGAGGCGTAGTGGAGCCGGACGGCGTCACACGGCTTGCCGTGCGGTATATCAACATCATTGACTTGCCGCTCCCATTTGGCGATTTCAAGGAATATCTGCGCACGACCCCCGAAATTGGAGGCGGGTTGCCGGCTGGACTGAGTGGCTTCGCCATGCAATTGCAAATTCCGCAGCCGGATCTGCCGGGAATGATCATATTTAACGAGGCCTTGGCACCGCCTCGAAAACCGAATGTTGCATCTGTGATACTGGACATAGATGTGTTTCAAACGCAAAAAGTTCCCTTGGCGTTTGAAGACCGCCTGGAGATTCTTCATAATATAGAAAACAGTTTTTTTGAACGCAGTATCACGGACGAATTCAGGGAGTTAATAACATGAACATTGCAACCTGCGGCAGAGATGCCAGTGTGCCAAATGTCCCCGGTGCCATCCTCTATAGTGCGCAATACGATCAAAGCCGTGGGATCCTATCTACCGTCGGTAAGCCGTTTCGGCGTATGGCTGCCGAATTGGCTGCCCCTGCGAGGTTATCCCATATACCGTATGGGCCAGCCCAGGCCGAGCCGATGTTGGACATTAACTTTGGCCTGGTTGAGGCCGGCATGCGGCTTTTGGCGGAGCAGCAGGGAGTTGATTTTGACCAAATAGTTGGGCAGGCCGCCGCCCACTTTCATGGCGGTGTTGCGGACTCACATAACACCATGCTGACCGAAGACGATATCAGGAAACTTGCGGAAGATGACGATCGGGCGATCTCCCAATAGCGAATGTCCGGAGTGGTCGTCCGACGGCCCCGCCACTCGCGAAGGATCATTTTACGATTCGGTTGCGGCTGCATACCGTTTGGTGGAGAAATCCGCCAAGGACCGCATCGTTGATTCAGAGATATGTTGCCACTGGCATCGAACGATGTTCGCCCGCCATGTTCCGCTGAGCTATTACGCCGGAAACTACCGGCAGGTTGATCCATCGCGGCCGTGCCTCGATGTGAACGTCTGGGTTGCCGGACAACAAGGTGCCGACGCATCGGAAGTGCCCGAGACCATGCGCCTGCACTTCGAGCAGGTCCGCCGCATACTGACTGCTCTTGAGGTTCAGTGGCCTTCGATGTCGGCGCAGGATCGGGCTAAACGCTGCGCGGTTACTCTGGGTTATGCCATCGGGCAATTCATCAAGGTTCACCCATTTGTGAATGGCAATGGGCGAACATCGCGTTTGCTGTGGGCGTGGGGTCTTATCAGGTTTAATGTGCCGCCGCAGGTTCGCATCCGCACGCGTCCGGAGAATCCAAAATATGCTCAGGTGATGGCGCAGGCCATGAGCGGAAACTTTGCGCCTCTGGCACTATTTATTCTCACACACATGGTGGTCGCACCGCCTGCTCTTGAACTGCCGCCGCAATAGGACTTAATCATCAGTCGCATTCTTTTGACTCTTCGGGCAAACGAGTGGGTAAAAAGGTGCGTTTTTGCCCTGACGCATGAATATAGGTGATTATGATCTGCGGCGAACTATAAGATAGAGCGCTTTGAGCCTCGATAGGCAGGATGCGACAGGGCGTTTGCCAGCCGGTATGCTCATAGGTTATGAGCAGTGAAGCGTTACGGGGTCGTTTGCCGGCGGGGCCGCGCAGCTGCGTGCCTGGCCGGGTCATTTGGCAATATCGCAGTCGGCCCATTGAGTTTTTAGAAGAAAATGCCGCCCGCTTCGGGCCGGTGTTTGCGTTTAGCATGTCCGCTCGGCGGTTTTATGTGCTTGCCGAGCCAGAGCTTATTCGCCGCGTACTTGTGGCCGAGGCCGACAAATTTCATAAAGGGCCAGCACTTAAGCTCGCATCCGATACGCTGGGCAATGGGCTGCTCAGCAGCGAAGACCCCTTGCATCGTCGGCAGCGGGCGCTGATGCAGCCATGGTTTCATGCCCAATGGGTCAGACGTTATGCCGCGGCCATGGTGGCTGTAAGCAAAGGCGTTACCGATGGTTGGCAGCCCGGCTCGGTGGTGGATGTGCACCAGCAGATGACCCGCCTGACAGTGATGGCCGCTGGGCAGACGCTTTTTGGCTTGGAGCTTGATCAGAGCCTTGATGTAATTGGCCCGGCGATGGATGCGCTGCTCAAGGCGTTTAATCGGCTGTTGAACCCTGTGGGGCGAGTGATGATGCGCCTGCCGCTGCCCAGTACATTGTATTACGCCCGACAACGCGACCGCATTTTAAGACTTGTTGAAAATCTCATCGCTGAAAAGCGCCGGCGCCTTGCCGCCGGCCAGGCCGGAGACGACCTGTTGACCACGCTGCTGACGGCTAACAAAGAGTCGCAGCAAACGCAAATGACCGACCGGCAATTGCGCGACGAATGTTATACGCTGCTGGCCGCCGGGCACGAAACCACCAGCAGCCTGCTGACGTTTGCGTTGTATTTGCTGGGGCGGCATCAACCGATGGCGGAGGAGTTGCGGCGGCAGGTTGTGCAGGTGCTTGGCGACGCCATGGCTACGCCCGAAGCTATTTGTGAGATGCCGCTGTTGCAGCACGTTATTTCTGAAACGCTGCGGCTGTATCCGCCGGCATGGATGATGGCCCGCACCGCCATTGCTCCGTTTGATTGCGGCGATTTTGTTGTGCCGGTCGGCTCGATTGTGTTTTTGCCGCAGTGGCTGCTGCATCGGGACAACCGGTGGTGGCCGCATGCCGGGCAATTCGATCCGGGCCGCTGGGCGGCGCTGGATGTTCAACGACCGCGGTTTGCGTACTTTCCGTTCGGCGGTGGACGGCGGCAGTGCATAGGCGATTCGTTTGCATTGCAGGAAGCCGCTTTGGCGCTGGCTACCATCATGCAGCGCGGGCTTTTGGCGCCGGTATCAGATGAGCCGCTGCGAGTTTATCCCAGCATTACCCTGCGGCCGGCCGACAAAGTGTTGTTACGGCTGTTACCCGCGCAGGCTTCGGGCCAAACGGGCACTCCAACTGCCTCAAGCGGTGCGGTAAACAACGCTGCTCATTAATAACGCAGCATGGCGCCGTCGGGCGAGGGGCGGCGGTTGTGGTGCTGGCAGTCGGCGAGCGTTGGTTTATGGCGCGCTTGCATCGGGTGTTTGTTGTGGTTGCCAGGTGCATTCGCCAGTGTAACGGTAAAAGCTGATGCCCTGGTCTTCGGTTGCAAACAGCGTAAGCCAGCGGTTGTCAACCAGGTCTTTTACGAACTGGTGCTTTTGAATAACCGAGTCAATCATGCTGCGCGGGGCGGCAATGATCGCGCTTAAACGTCGGGGAATGTGTACCCACTCGCGGCCATTGTGCAGCGACTCGAGCGGCAGGCCGGGGCGGAGGTCGCCGCCGTTGCCTTCGAGAACGCCAATATTGGCGACAATATTGTGCAGCGTTTTTGTGCCTGCGGAGAGTTGGTCTGGCCACAGTGTAGAGCCCAAATATTGGAGGTTAATCCATGAGGCCACCACCAATGGGGCGGTCATAATCAACTCCAGCACACTCCCGGTTGCATCGAGCGTGTAGTCGTATTCGTGTAAAAAGCACTCGGCCGCCAGGTTTATGCCCCGGGTCATATCGCGTCGGGCTGCGACAAAGCCGGCGTTGCGCACCAAACCCCACTCCGGGCGAACCTGCGACCAGTCTTTGGCGCGTCGGGTTATATTGGCGGCCAGGTTTGGAGCCTGCGCCTCAAGCCCGATGCTCTCTGCCCGATAGATTCGGGCCAAGCCGGATGCCTGCTGCAACGACTGGAGAAGTGATTGTATGTCGTGGGTATGGCTTTCCGGCACGTTTTGAAGGTCGAAGAGTTCAACGGTATCGGTGGTGGTGTTGTGCAGTCCGGCGACAAACCAGGTATCTTCCGGCAGAGTTATTCCCGCTGCGAGCAACTCTGCCCGCACCCGCGGGGAGTTGAGCACCATTGCCGCCAGCCGGGCGTTAAACTCGCCAGTGTTTCCGCCGCAGGCTCCGCAGTCAAGTGCGGTGGCGTGCGGGTTGCATGTGCTCGTGCTGCCGTGGCCGCAGAGCAGCACAAGCCTGGCCTGATTTTTAAGCAGCCCCATGTTGGTAAGTGCGCCCTTTGCGAGGCGGGTTTGCTGCTGCAGGGTAAGGCCCGCGCCAGTGTCGGTATTTTCGACAGTAAGCTCCGGGGTGTTTTGGCTCCGGCTTTTGGCTTTGCTTGTGGGCCAGCAATGAGCGATTAAAGTCGGTAGAAATGCCGCGCCGGCCGCTTCTATAAAAGCATAGCTTGAAAGCGTGGAACCCTTAAAAGCTTTCCACGCTGCCGCCAGGCCGTTGCCTGTGGCCAGTGCCGCTTGCGATTGCTTTGGCTTGGAGGCTACGCACAAATCAGACGCCAGCAGCACTGGGTATTGTTTACGCAGAGTATCGGCGGCCTCGTTAACGGCAAAGCCAAAAAAGCCCGCAAAGCCCAGCGTGTGCACGCCCGGCAATACCGCTTCGAGTGCCCGCCGGTATGGTTCGCTACGCACATCAATGCAAAACACCGCCTGTACAGGCGCGCGGGTGCTGTGGGCCGAAGCGTCGGCTGCACTGGCTGCATGGGCTTTGATTTCACTGAACAGACGATCCTGAAATGCGGTCTCATGTGTATGGAGTGTGGCCATCAGGTCGTTGGCGGTGGGCTTTGTTGCTGCGTCGCCGTTTTTGGCGCTAAGCGCCAGGCATTGCCGCCATGTCGGCAGCAAAGCGGCGGCAGCAGGCTTTTGAAGCAGGGTGATGTCGAATGCAAGCCGAATAGCCAGCAGGTCAATTAATGAGTTGTGTTGACAGGCATCGGGCGCTTCCGGCCAGGCCAACTGTCGCAGCCAGCCGGCCCAGCCGGCGACGCTCATCAGCGAGGCATAAAACAATAGCGGCTGCGCCTCGTGCGTTGGCTGCAATTGCGCCAGGGCGTCATTGATAAAGTCCAGTGCATTCTGCGGCAGCGACAGCGCCAAGGCCCGCATGTCGCCAAAGCCGCTGATTTTTCCGGTGCAATCAAGCGAGGCAAATTGTTTCCAAGCGGTGTAGAGCGGTTGGCTGGAAAAATCCACCCGCCAACGGGCCAGGCCGGTGTCGAAGCGAGCGGCACAAAATGATGATATTTCATCTACGATAAATGTTTCCCAGGCGGTTGCGAGTTTGCGGTCGCAAAAGCCTGCGAAAGTCAGCGGCTGCTGCGCCTGGTTGGTGTGGTGAAGACTTTCTGAAAGCCCATTGGTTTTTGGAGGGTTGGCCGGCCACACCGCCGCCCGCCCCAGCGCCAAGCCCATTGTATGGATGGCGCTGGCAAAGGGCAGGTGTGTAAGGCCTATGAACGGGTTGACCGCGATGACGTTTTGGAGCGGCCATAGCGGCGGCACCCAACCGGCGACCTCGATGGCGACGGCGCGGGCCGAAGGGCCGCCGGGCCGTTCTTGGCCGGTTGCAGCGGGGCTGTGCATGGGCGGTTCTTCCAAAAGTGTTGCGGTCATGGTGGTGGTCCTTTCTATCAGGCCTGCACGGGCCAAAGCGCCATCACAAGGCGGTTGGCCAGTGGATTGAGATAAAACCCGTTGTAAACATGTACATACAGTCGCTGCACCAGCGGCGAGTGCGGCCGCAGCCGTGCTGCAAGCTCCACCGCTCCGGGCAGAGCGAGCAGTGCCAGCACGGCCAGCAGTTGTGCCAGCGAAACGGCCGCATTAAGGTCGGCTGCACTGCCCACCGTCGTCAGCAGTAACCGGCTAAGCAGACAGTGCAGGAGCAGCAGAAGCGCCGGCAGCAGGAGTGCTGATGCGACTGCCAGAGCATTTCGGGCGCGTATTGCAAGCTGCCAGCCCAATACCACAATGCCCATGGCGATGACGCCGGCAAGCGCGGGGTTGGCGTCGGGCCATTGTCGGTTGAGCCACAGCCACAAAATGACCAGTGCGCCGCACACGGCCAGTGCAAAGCCATGGTGCCGCAGCGAAATAGTTTGCGTTTGCGGCGTTGTGGTTGCAGCCGGAGCCTTGCCGGCACTTAAAAAGGCGTATGCTTTGTAAATGCCATGGGCAATGATATGGAGCAAAGCGAGGCTCCAGGCACCGAGGCCGCATTCAAACATCATAAAGCCCATTTGCGCCACGGTTGAAAAGCCCAGCGATCGTTTAACACTGGTTTGGGTAAGCATGACCAGCGATGCGCCGACGGCGGTAAGTCCACCGATGACAAGCAATACCCACTGGTTGACCGGCCAGAGCACGACAAGCTGGCTCATGCGCAGCACCAGAAAGCCGCCAGCGTTGATGATGCCGGCGTGCATAAAGGCGGAAACCGGCGTGGGCGCCTCCATGGTGTCGGGCAGCCAAGTATGAAATGGAAACTGCGCCGACTTCAGCAGGGCGGCGATGACGATTAAAAGTCCCGCCGCCGCGAGGCTGGCATGGGCACCGGGCCTGCCGGCGGCGAGGTGAAATATCACCGGCATCTGCCAGGTGCGGCAGCTATGCCATACAAGGGCCAGCGTGGTAATCAGGCATAGATCTCCAATGCGGCTGAAGATGAACTTTTTACGTGCGGCAATCTGGGCGCCTGGTCGGTCGCCAAAGTAGGTCAGCAACTGATGCAGGGCCAAACTCATGGTCATCCAGGCGAGCACAAATACCAGCAGGTTGGCGGTGATCACGAGCACCTGCACGGCTGCCGAGGTGGCGCAGAGCCACTTGATAAACCGGCCGCGTCGGGCCTGCCCGTGCAGGTACACGATGCTGTAGCGCAGCACCACCAGGGTAAGCAGGGCCACAAAAGGCAGCATGATGGCCGTTAACCCGCCAGGCATGACAAGGCCCGGCGTTCCGCCCGGCTGTGCTTTCAGCAGCCAGAGCGGTGAGGCCAATGCTCCGAGCAACCCCAAACCCGCCAGCGCCTGCGGCACCAGGCCTTTGGCGTTTGGGCCGGCGTATACGCGGTCCATCCAGCGGGTCGGGGCCAGCGCCATGGGAGCCAGGCAAACGGGTGAAAGCACACTCACATTCATCAACTCGGTTGTGGTCATGGTCATAGTCCAACTCCAAAACATGGGAGCATAATGACATGTCAAATGGGTTAATACAATCTATTATTTGAACAGAATTGATATATTTTATATAATCATTTCTATGGCATTTTTAAACTATCATCATCTGCGGTACTTTCGGGCCATTGCTCGGTCTGGTGGGGTTTCGAAGGCGGCTTTGGCGCTTTCAATTTCGCCGTCGGCTTTGAGTATTCAGCTCGCTCAGCTCGAAGAACAAATTGGACATAAGCTTTTTGAGCGGCGCAACCGCCGGCTGACGCTTACCGAAGCCGGACGCATTGCCCTGGCCGCGGCCGACAGCATTGTTCAAACCGGTGAAGAACTGCTCGCGACGCTGCGCAACAGCCCCCGGCGGCGGAGGCAGGTTTTGCGGGTGGGGGCGGTGGCGACGTTGTCGCGTAATTTTCAGATGAGCTTTCTGCGGCCGCTCATGCCGCGCGATGATCTGGACCTGGTTTTGCGCTCCGGCACATTGCGCGATTTGCTTGCAGCGCTCAAAGCGCATGCGGTGGACCTGGTGCTTTCTAACCTCGCTGCGCCGCGCGACAGCGAAAACCTCTGGCATTCGCACCTGCTGGCTGAACAGCCGGTGAGCCTTATCGCTCCCGCCCAGCCGCGCAAGGCTTTCAAGTTTCCGACCGATTTGGCAGGCAGGCCGCTGCTGTTGCCCAGTCTTGACAGCAACATCCGCGTGGCTTTCGACCTGCTGATGGATCGGCACAAAATAGCGCCCATTATTGCCGCTGAGGTTGACGACATGGCGATGCTGCGCTTGCTGGCCAGCGAGGGGCGCAGCCTGGCGCTAGCGCCGCCGGTGGTGGTGCAGGATGAGTTGCGCCGGGGCGAACTGGTGGAGGTGCATCGCTTCAATGATATTCGTGAGAGCTTTTACGCCATTACACCCAGCCGGCGATTTCCCAATCCTGAAGTGGCCTCGCTGCTGAACTGCTGGCTGGCGCAGCGCAGCCCTCTGCGGCGGGCCGCCAAGACCCCGTAGCATCAAATTATTTACGGTTGTTCGCATGGTTGATCGGTGTGGCATGCTGCGCGTTATGCTGACTGCTGCTGCAGTTTATAAATGCCGGTTATGTGTTAAGCCGGCGGGGGCCTACACTGGCAAACAGGGCGATTTCACATTAGCATCACGGCAGGCATGATGATGTGATTGTGTCGTGTGATTTCTGGAGAATATAACAATGGCTGCGCAACAGGCGTCTGCAACGGTGGGGTTGATTGGTTTGGCTGTTATGGGAAAAAATCTTGCCCTTAACATCGCCGACCATGGTTTTGATATTGCCGTATACAACCGCACCACTGCGGTCATGCAGGAGTTTATAGCTGAAAACCCCGGCACCCCCGGCAGGTTGGTGGGGTGCGGCACGCTTGAAGAGTTTATCGCCGCGATTAAAAAGCCCCGGGTTATTATTATTCTGGTAAAGGCCGGCCCCGCTATAGATGCTGTGGTTGAGCAGCTTGTTGCCGCCGGGTTGGATAAAAACGACATTGTCATTGACGCCGGCAACAGCCTCTGGACCGACACCATCCGTCGCGAAAAGCAGTATGCCGATCGGCTGAAATTTTTTGGTTCGGGCGTTTCGGGCGGCGAACTTGGCGCTCGATTTGGCCCGTCGCTTATGCCTGGCGGCGATCCGGCGTCGTGGCAGCACCTCAAGCCTATCTGGGAGGCCATTGCCGCCAAGGTGGACGCCAAAACCGGCAAGCCGCTCACCGGCGCGCTGCCGGGCCATCCGATAGCGGGCGGCGTGCCGTGCACGGCCTACCTCGGCCCCAACGGGGCGGGCCACTATGTCAAAATGGTGCACAATGGCATTGAATATGTTGACATGCAGCTTATAGGTGAAGCCTACGACCTGCTCCGCCGACTCGTAGGCCTCGAGCCGCAGGAACTTTCCGATATTTTCACGCAATGGAATGCCGGCGATCTCGATTCGTACCTTATAGAAATAACTGCTGATATTTTGCGTCAGCGCGACCCGGTTAAACCCCGCAAATATCTGGTGGATTCCATTCTCGACGCCGCCGGCCAAAAAGGCACCGGCAAGTGGACCGCCGCCAATGCTCTGGATATGGGCATTCCCGCCAACTCCATCGCCGAGGCGGTGTTTGCCCGCTGCATGAGCGCTCTGAAAGAAGAGCGCGTTATTGCGGCCAAAAAGCTCAGCGGCCCCAAACCGCCAGCACGCAAAACGGGCAAAGCCCGCAAAGACCTTATTGAAGCCGTGCGTCAGGCGCTGTACTGCTCTAAAATTTGCGCCTACGCCCAAGGCTTTGAACTCATGCGCGAAGCACAGAAGGAATACCAGTGGCAACTCGATTTTGGCTCGATTGCCGCCATATGGCGGGGCGGTTGCATTATTCGCGCCCGCTTCCTTCAGAAAATTACCGATGCGTACGGCCGCAACAAGGGGCTGGTGAACCTCATGCTCGACCCATACTTCAACAAGCAGCTCAAGGCCGGCCAGAAGCCCTGGCGCAAAGTGGTTTCGCTGGCTGCGGAAAACGGCTTGCCCGCGCCGGCGTTTATGTCGGCCCTGGCTTATTACGATGGGTACCGCACGGCAGTGCTGCCGGCGAATTTGCTTCAGGCGCAGCGCGATTATTTCGGCGCTCATACCTACGAGCGCGTGGATACGCCCCGCGGCAAATTCTTCCACGTAGACTGGCCGCTGCCCAACCGCCCGCAGCTTGATGTGTGACAGCGCACTGGAGATTGCGCCGCTTGCGAAAGTTACGATCGTCCCGGCGCACCCCGCAGCAGTCTTGCCCCTGTACCGCACAGGCTTACAGCCTGCCGGGCGGCCCTGCGTAAACGCTTACGCCGGCGACAAGCAGCCTTTTTGTCGCTTTTGCACCGATCCGAACGGCTGTGATTGGCAAAAATCGCTCTTTCGTGCCATAATCACTTTGATTTTACCAGCATGAAGCGCACAGCGCCTGGAGGTTTTACGCATGATTATTGCAAAAGTTACCGGAAAAATTGTTGCCACGGTAAAGGATGCCGGGTTTGACGGAAAAAAGCTGGCCGTGGTGCATGCCCATATCATTAAAGATGGCAAGCTCACGCCCGGGCAGACGGTGCTGGTGGCCAACGACGACCTTGGCGCCGGCGAAGGCGACCTGGTGGTTGTAACGCAGGGCAGCTCGGCCCGCATGGCCCCAAGCATGAAGAGCTGTGCCACCGATGCCGTGGTGGTTGCCCTGATAGACCGCATTGATGCTGACGGCAATGTCATATTCAAAAAGGGCGGCAACTGATGCAAACCGCCGTTGTTAAAGGTACCGTCGTCGCCACAGCCCGGCATGCGAGTATGCGTGGTGCCCGGCTGCTGATTGTGCAACCCGTGGACGCCATCACCGGCAGCGATGTGGGCTTTGCGCAAATTGCAGTGGATGTGCTTGGCGCAGGCATCGGCCAGAAGGTGCTATTGAGCAGCGACGGTAAGGCTGCCCAGGACATGCTCAAGGCAGATAAAACCTGCCCCGCGCGGCTGGTTGTAACCGCCCTCATAGACCCGCTGCCGAGGGGCTAAACGCGCAGCTATAAAAACGCACCGTTTCAACGTGGTGCATTTGTGGAGCGACATTAACCATGTACCTCGGAAAAATCGTAGGTCAGATAGAGGCCAGCCGCCGCTGCCAGGGCTTGCAGGGCCACAGGCTTGTTATTGTGCAACCGCTGGATTTTAATCGCCAGCCCATTCGTTGGACGCTCGTAGCAACGGATATTACGAATGCCACGCTCGGCTCGCTGATTGCATTTGAAGAGGGCCGCGAAGCCGCCAACCCGTATGAACCGCCGTTGCCGGTGGACGCATGCGTGGTGGCCCAGGTTGAATCGTTTGACTATCGCCCATAGCGGCGAATAACGGCAATGCGTTTGAAGGGGCTGCGACATGATGTTTTACATTGGAGCCAACGACCAGCGTGTGAGCGTGGTTAACGAAACCGGCGCCGAGGTATACCACTGCGACTTCCGCGGCTTTTCTGCGGTGATTACGCATTTCAGAGGCCGTATTGCGGCTATTGCCATGAGCAACTCGGCCGGTGAAGTTGATAAAACAATGCTCAAAGTGCTGCAGAAGCAGATGGAAAAAGAGAAGGGCTTCAAGTCACTCACGTCATTTGGTTTTGAGCCGCACCTCGATGCCCGCCTGCTGGCGCTGTCGGCATTGGTATCGGCCGAAACCGGCGGAAAAAACGCCAAGCCAGGAGCCTCTCCGAGTAATCGCCGGGTTGCGACGGCATGATTTTTGGCTCCCATCAAGAAGCGACGACGAAGCCATACCTGACGAAGACGGTACGGCGAGGAGCCGCGCCGCCGAGGGGTGCCAAAAAGCATGCCGCCCTGCAGGGTGGGCCTGAAATGCACCGTCTGCTTTGTTGTCGGACCTCGCAGACTCATCGTTGAGAGTCGGCTCGGTCCTCCGCCGCGCATCCGGGGCATTTCAAATCCATCGCAATCCCGGCCATTACTCGGACAGGCTCCTAGGCAAGAAATAAAGGGCTTCGCACGCCAGAGCCAAAGGCCAACATTTGAGTCAAAATTGAACGTCGCCCAACAACGAGTCACGCGATTAAGTCGCGAGGTCCACCCCGGCCAGCGGCAGCGCTGTCGGGGTGCCCGGGTTGCGCCGCAGCACCACAAGAAATACTTCAATTCTGACCGCGAGCGGTATATAGCAGGCTGGAAGTTGCAACCTCGGTGGCGGGTTTTTGGCTTAACGCAAGCGGGCTGTAGCACCGCTTTGCCCGCCACAAGATCAACCGAAATTGCCCCGTGGTCACTTCTGGGCTGCACTGCCGCTATGGCGTCAATCCAGTTCAATGGGAAATATGGCGGCTCGCTCCGGCTCAATCGTGCGCGATGCTGATGATTCATCTTGTACGCCAACCGGTTGCCGCGACGGCGGTGCGTTGGCTGGCTTGCGGGTGCGGCGGCGTGGGCTTTTCGCCGGCGAGCTTGTTGGCGCCATCGCAGGCGGCGCCGCAGCGCCCGATGCGGGGTCTGGTGGCAGTTGGCTGGCGGCGGGTGTAATTTTCCAGATCGCCGGGAATATCCCGCTTACATGCTGCAACTCTATCAGCCGATTGCGGTGTTTGGGATTCAGCGGCTGGAGCCGCACATGGGTGGGGGTTTGCTGCGGCTCGGATGGCTCAAAATAGATGCGCTTAAAGGTTGTTGAAAAGTTGCGCATCTCATCAAACCGCACCAGGCAATCATCGCCGTTTCTGGGTGTTTGGGTTGCCGAAAGCACGATGATATCCCCGTGATGATAGTGCGGCTCCATCGAGTCGCCCTGTATTCGCAGGGCAAACATGTCGTTGGCGGCATTGCTTGCCGCCCCGGCCGCGCCGGAGCCGCGCTCAGCCGTGCCTGCCGGCGCGGGTACCTCGCCGTCGGCAATGCCGGCTGGATAATCGAGATCAGTAAACTCCGCCGGGTTGCCTGCCGGTACGCGATTGATCAGGGGCACGCGCCGCATTGCAATAAGCTCTTCGGTTGTGGTCTGCAGCTCAAAATGTTCTCCGGCTGCGGCGTGCAGTAATGCGTCAAGGTTAATGGCGCCGTCACTTCTTCGGGGCACTTGAGTCTTTATGATTTCGTAGCGTGCCGCCTGGGTTGACGCTGTCGCCGGCACCGTGCCCGTTGGGGCTATCAACTGCCGGATGGATCGCGGTGTGCGCAGCCAATCGGCCTGTTTGGCAAGTTGGCCCGGCGATAACTCGAGCGATGTTTCAATGGCGGTAATTTTGGCCGGCGATGGCAGCCCCGGGGCCGAGCCAGTTTCAATATTGGATAAATACGGCTTCGATATGCCCGTAGCGGCACTCAATTGATCGAGCGTAAGTTTCAGCAATTCTCGCTGGTGCCGAATGGCGCGGCCAAATTCATGCAGTTCGGCGCGATCTATCGCCGTTGGATTTTCAAAATCGGCAGGTGGTGGCTTCATGAAGGCGTCCCTTTTTATACGCTATTATATGTTTGTTACATAACAAACATACTACAAGAAGTGGTGGAGCTTTGCAAGAAGCCCATTCAACGTGGTACTACCAGGTTTTTGCGGCGTTCGGCGAGCCGACTTTAATAATTGCCCCGCACCATGTGGCCGCACGATCTTTGGTTAGCCCGCGCTTGAGCGCGGCAAAGAGGGGCGTAGCTCATAGCGTGCTATTGAGTTGTGGCCTCATATGACCGGTTGGCAGATTTAGCGATGGGCCATTTGGTGCTTTTGGCGTCGTCTGGCGTTCAAAGAACTTGCCCGCACCGCAAAGCATGCGGTACACTATGGCTTCCCATTTTTGGGGGATGGTGTAACGGTAGCACAGCAGACTCTGACTCTGCTTGTCTAGGTTCGAATCCTAGTCCCCCAGTGTTTTGACGGGCTTTGCCGCGAAGCGGCAGCAGGCGTCAAAGCACGACTTTCCCCTTTATTTGCAAGGCTTTGGTCATCTGACACG